>DASTAI010000018.1:0-24517 GCA_035712865.1 Solirubrobacterales bacterium | reverse complement strand
TCCGTCTCATGCGCGCGGCTTCCGTGCCGCGCGCCCTTTCTTGTCCGTCGAGCGCGGCCGGCGGGAGCTTGAGAGCGGTGGACGCGGGGGAGGGCTCCATGGACGGACGAACGAGAGAGCGAACCGCATAGGGTCCCGTCGGTGAGCAGCGTCCGCGAAGCCGCCTTCGAGCTCTTCCGGGAGCACGAGATGACGACGATCTTCGGCAACCCGGGGTCGACCGAGCTGCCGATGCTCGCGGAGTTCCCCGAGGACTTCCGCTACGTCCTCGGATTGCAGGAGGCGGTGGCCGTCGGCATGGCGGACGGCTTCGCCCAGGCCTCGGGCAAGCCGACGCACGTCAACCTGCACACCGCCCCGGGCGTCGGCAACGGCATGGGCGACATCTTCAACGCGCAGGCGAACCACACCCCTCTGCTCGTGACGGCGGGCCAGCAGGTCCGTGCCCACATCACGATGCAGGCGAATCTGACGAACCGGGACGCGACCCGGGTCGTGCACCCGTTCGTCAAGTGGAGCTTCGAGCCGCCGCGCGCCCAGGACGTCCCGCTGGCGCTCGCGCGTGCGATCCACACCGCCTCCCTCGCTCCGAAGGGGCCCGCATTCGTCTCCCTGCCCATGGACGACTGGAACGAGGAAGCGGATGTCGAGTCCGCTCACGTGATGGAGCGGGTCGCCGAGACGCGGATGGGACCCGAGCCGGCGGCGATCGAGTCGCTGGCCCAGCGGCTCTTGGCGGCTGGCAGCCCGGTGTTCGTGGCCGGCCCCGACATCGACGCTTCCGGGGCCTGGAACGACGCCGTCGCCCTCGCCGAGCGGCAGAAGCTGCCGGTCTTCGCCTCACCCGCCACCGGCGGTGGCCGCCTCGGCTTCCCGGAGGGGCATCCGCTGTTCCAGGGCGTGTTGCCGCCGGCGATCGGGCCCGTCACCGAGACACTCAAGGGCCGAGATCTGATTCTGGTCGTCGGCTCTTCCGTCTTTCCCTACTACCCCTACATCCCGGGGCCTCTGCTGCCCGAGGGCGCCTCGCTGGTGGCGATCACCAGCGATCCCGACGAGGCCGCGCGCGCCCCGATGGGCGATGTGATTCTCGCCGACCCGGGACTCGCACTGCGAGCGCTGCTGGAAGAGGTCGGCGAGGCGAACCGCCCTGAGCCCGACCCGCTGCCCGAGCCGACTGCCGGTGACGAGACCGACCCCCTCAGCTCGACCATGGTGCACAACACCCTGGGCCAGGTTTTCCCGCAGGACGGCATCGTCGTGCTCGAGTCACCGTCGAGCACCCTCTCGCTGCGAAACCAGCTGCGGATCTCGAGGCCGGGCAGCTACTACTTCGGGGCGGGCGGGGGACTCGGCTTCGGGCTCGCGGCCGCGATCGGCGTGCAGCTGGCCCAGCCGGATCGACCCGTCGTCTGCGTCCTCGGCGAGGGATCGGCGCAGTACGCGATCACCGGTCTCTGGACGGCGGCCGCCTACGAGGTGCCGGTCACCTTCCTCGTCCTCCGGAACGAGGAGTACTCGATCCTCAAATGGTTCGCGGACATCGAGGAGGTCCAGGGCGCCCCGGGCCTCGACCTTCCCGCTCTGGAGGTGGCCAAGGTCGCCGACGCCTACGGAGTCTCTTCCCGGTCGGTGTCAGGACGCGACGAGCTCCACGCCGCGCTGGAGGACGCGATCGGATCTTCACGGCCGGAGCTGGTGGAGGTCCCGGTGGCGCCGGGGATGGCGCTCTTCTAGGTCAGTCGTCCGAGGCCGAGGAGCCGACGTGCGCGTCGATGGCGGCGTGAATCCGCGACCTCTCCGATCACCTCGCCGGGATCGACCTCCCGGACCTTCACGCCGTGTACGAGCACGTCCGCCGAACCGGGCTCGAGCAGGAAGAGCGAATGACCGAAGTCGCCCTCGGACATCAGGGTGTCGCCCCCGTCGAACTCGCGCACGTCCCGAAGCGCACGGCGTTGCCGTTCCGTGACCGTGAAGAGCGGCGGTTCGCCTAGGCTGGCGCGGCATGGATCTCCTCTCGCCTGACGTCCATCGCATCGCTCCGCAGGGAAGCGAGGCGGCGAAGGATCACGCTCCGGAGGAGCTCGCGGCGGGGACGCCCGAGCCGCTTCGCAGCGAGCTGATCGGCCTGCTGGGGGGGAACCGCGTCCTCACCCGCGTCATCGACCTGGTCCGCTACGCGTCGGACGCGAGCCCCTACCGTCTGCTTCCCAAGGCGGTGGTGATGTCCCGCGACACCGCCGACATCTCGAAGGTCCTCGACTACGCCCGGGCCGCCAAGGTCCCGATCGGCCTTCGCGCCGGCGGCACCAGCCTCAACGGCCAGTCGCAGACCGACGGCATCCTGGTCGACGTGCGCCGTCACTGGGGCGGCGTCGAGGTGCTCGACGACGGGGCTCGCGTGCGGGTCAGGCCGGGGACGGTCCTCGGCCATGCCAACCGGGTCCTCGCGCCGCACGGCCGGAAGCTCGGACCGGACCCCGCCAGCACCGACATCGCCTGCGTCGGCGGGGTCCTCGCCAACAACTCCGGGGGAATGCGCTGCGGGATCGTCGCCGACTCCTACAGCACGGTCCGCTCGCTCACCTTCGTCCTCCCGTCCGGGACCGTCATCGACACGGCGGCGCCGGATGCCGGGGAGCGCTTCGAGCGCGCGGAGCCGGACCTCGCCCGCGGTCTCGCCGAGATCCGCGACGAGATCCGCGCCGACGACGAGCTCAGGGAACGGATCCGCCGGAAGTTCAGGATCAAGAACACGACCGGCTACCGGCTCTGTGCCTTCCTCGACGAGGACGAGCCTGTGCAGATCTTCCGCCGCCTGCTGATCGGCTCCGAGGGGACGCTCGCGTTCATCGCCGAGGCGGTCTTCGAGACGGTTCCCAAGCCGCCGAGGACGACGGTCTCCTGGCTGCACTTCGACGGCATCGAGTCGGCGACCGAGCCGGTGCCCGCGCTGGTCGAGGTGGGCGCAACAGCGGTCGAGCTGATGGTGGCGCCGGCCCTGATGGTGGCGGCGCAGAACATCGCCGGTGCCCCCCAGGACTGGCTCGAGCTGCCGCCGAGCTCAGCCGCGCTGCTGGTCGAGTTCGGCGCCGAGACCGACGGCGAGCTCGACGCACAGGTCGCCGGCGCGGAGGCGATTCTCCGCGAGTACGAGCTCATCCGCCCGGCCGACTTCACCCGCGACGAGGAGCGGATCGAGGTCTCCTGGACCGTCCGGGAGGGACTCCATGGCCTGATCGGGCGCTTCCGTCCGCCTGGGAGCTCGCTGATCATCGAGGACGTCTGCGTCCCGCCGCAGAGGATCGCGGAGTCCGCCCGGGACATCCAGGCATTGCTCACGGAGTACGGCTTCCTGTCCGGAGTCGCGGGGCACACCTCGGCCGGGAACCTCCACTTCATGCTCACCCCCGACTTCTCCAAGCCCGAGGACGTCGAGCGCTACGAGGCCTTCATCGAGAAGCTGGTCGAGCTGATTCTCGACAAGTACGACGGCTCGCTCAAGGCCGAGCACGGGACCGGGCTCAACATGGCGCCGTACGTCGAGCGGGAGTGGGGGTCGCGGGCGACCGAGCTGATGTGGCGCGTGAAGGCGCTCGCCGACCCGGACGGAGTTCTCTCGCCCGGCGTCGTCCTGAACCGCGACGCCAGCGTGCACCTGCGGAACCTGAAGACCACACCGGAGATCGAGGAGGTGGCGACGAACTGCGTCGAATGCGGTTTCTGCGAGCCGGTCTGTCCCAGCCGCCACCTGACGACGACGCCGCGGCAGCGGATCGTGGTCCGCCGCGAGATGGCGCGGCAACCGACGGGCTCACCGGTCCAGCGGGCGCTGCTCGAGCAGTACGAATACGACGGGATCGAGACCTGCGCCGCCGACGGCACCTGCCAACTCTCCTGTCCGCTCGGGATCGACACCGGCAAGCTCGTCAAGGGCTTTCGCGAGAGCGAGCACACTCCGAGGGCGCAGCGGCAGGGCGTCAGGGCAGCGGAGCACTTCGGGCGGCTGGAGGGCTTGGCTCGGGCGGGGCTGCGAGTCGGTGGGGCCGTCGGCCCGCTGGCGCGAGCCGCCGCCAACGGCACCCGCAAGGTGTTCAGCGGTGATCTCGTGCCGAGCTGGCCCGACGACATGCCGCCCGCCGCACCGGCCACGCTACCGCGGACTTCCCGCGCGGACGCCACGGCCGTCTACATGCCGGCGTGCGTCAACCGGATCTTCGGCCCCGCCAGGGCGAACGGGGAGAGGCCCTACCTGCCGGAGGCGATGGTGGCCGTCTCCGCCCGCGTGGGGATGTCCGTCTGGATCCCGGAGGACGTGGCGGGCCACTGCTGCTCGGTGCCGTGGACGTCCAAGGGCTATTCGGACGGAGCGCGGCTGATGGCGAACAGAACCGTCGAGGCGCTCTGGCGCTGGAGCGGCGAAGGCGAGCTGCCGGTGGTGATCGACGCCAGTTCCTGCGCGCTCGGGCTGGCGCGCGAGGTCGCCGACGATCTCAGCGAAGAGAACCGTGAGCGTCACGGCCGCCTCGAGATCCTGGACTCGGTCTCCTGGGCCGAGCGGCTTCTTCCCAAGCTGCGTATCGCCGAGAAGCTCGGCTCGGTCGCGGTCCACCCGACCTGCTCGACGCGGCATCTCGGGCTCGAACGCCGGCTCCGGGAGCTCGCGGCCGAGATCGGAGACGAGGTCCAGCAGCCGATTCGCGCGACCTGCTGCGGAATGGCGGGGGATCGAGGACTGCTCCACCCGGAGCTGACCGCCTCGGCTACGGAGGAGGAGGCCGCCGAGCTCCGCGGCTCCCGCCACGACGCGTACCTGTGCAGCAACCGCACCTGCGAGATCGCCCTCCAACAGGGCACGGGAGCGCCGTACGAGTCCTTCGTCATCGCCCTGGAGCGAGTCAGCCGTGCATAGGCTGGTGAAGGGCGCGGCCATGGCCGGTCTGGCCGCCGCGTTCGCCGTTCCCCTGCTGCGCAAGCGGCTGAGGATCCCGGCGGGCGCCACGGCGGCCGCCCTCGCCGCCGGACCACCGGCCCTCGCCGTGGTCGGCCGGCGCACACGCCTCCGCGACGCCGGTATGTACGCACTGCAGATGTGGATGTTCACGATGGGCCACGAGCTGCCCTACGACGATCCCGAGGCGGCCCGGCGGCGGCTGCGGATCGAGTACCCGATCCGCGCCGACAGGCTGATCGGAGGGGGTCAGCTCCCGAACGTCCGCCTCCAGCAGGCTTTGGCCGGCCTCGGCCGCCGGAACGGCATCGACCGCTTCCTGTCGTGGGCCCACTGGATGTGGTTTCTAGAGCCGCACGGCTCCCTGACCTGGATCCTCGCCAAGCACCCCGAGCACTTCCCCCGGTCCGCGCGGCAGATGTCGGCCGTCTACGACCTCGGCTGCGCAATCTACATGGCGGTTCCGACCGCGCCGCCGTGGTGGGCCTCGGAGGAGGGCTACACCGGCGCCGAGGTGCGCCGGATCATGCAGGAGGTCGGTGAGGAGGAATGGGGCAAGGCCTGGCCGGTCCTCTATGACGCGCTCGGCGGCAACCCCTGGGCGGCCATGCCGTCGTTGCACTTCGCCACCACCCTGATGGCCGCGCTGCTGCTCGCCGAGACGGGCCCGATCGCGGGAGCATTTGGCTGGACCTATGCCGGGCTGCTGGGCTTCGCGCTCGTCTACCTCGGCGAGCATTACGTGGTCGACCTGCTCGCCGGGGTGGGGATCGTGATCGCGGTGCGGCGGGGAGAGCGCTACGCCGAGCCGGTGGCGCAGGCGATCAGCCGCGGGCTGCAGCGCCTGGAACGCATCGCAAATCCGGGCGACTGAGAGGCTTCGAGAGTCCGGGAGGATCGTTTGCGAACATCTGAGGGGTGAGGGAGGAGCGCCCACCAAGCGCTTCAGAGCAGGCTGAGACGGGCCGCGAGATGATCGCGGAGGCTGAGCCGAGCTTCTTCACGAACCCGAAGCGGCTCATCCAGACGATGGTCGCGGTCGTCCTCCTCTTCGTCGCGATCTACGTCCTCGTGCCGAGGCTCTTCGATCTCCAGGATGCGATCGACAAGGTCGGCGAGGGGGACCCGGTCTGGATCGCCATCGGCCTCGCCTTCTGCGTCGTCATGTTCGCCGCCTACACCGCGCTCTTCCGGGGCGTCGTGGGCGAGAACGTCATTCACCTCGAGTGGAGCGAGAGCTACCAGATCACGATGGCCGGTCTAGCGGCCACGAGGTTGTTCTCCGCCGGTGGGGCCGGCGGGATCCTGCTCACCTACTGGGCCCTGCGCAAGGCCGGAATGGAGCGGCGGCAGTCGATCTGCCGCATGGTCGCCTTCCTGGTCGTCCTCTACTCGGTCTACATGGCCGCGCTGGTGATCTTCGGGATCCTGCTGAGGACGCACGTGCTGTCCGGGGAGGCTCCGCTCTCCGGCACCCTGATCCCGGCGGCCCTGGCCGGCGTGGCGATCGTCATCGGCCTGCTCCTGACCCTGGTTCCCGACGACATCGAACGGAGGATCGAGCGCCACACCTCGGGTCGGTTCGGCAAGGTGGCCCAGAAGCTCGCCACGGTTCCCGCGACCTTCGCCCAGGGGACGCGCACGGCCATCGAGTTCGTCCGCAACCCCCGGTCGGCCGCCCTTGCGTTCGGCGGGGCGGTCGGGTTCTGGGCCGCCAACATCGCGATCCTCTGGGCGAGCTTCCACGCCTTCGACATCCACATCCCGCTCGGCGTCGTCGTCCAGGGCTTCTTCCTCGGCATGCTCGCGAACCTGATCCCGTTCGCACCGGGCGGGGTCGGGGCCGTGGACGCCGGAATGATCGGTGCGTTCGTCCTCTTCGGGCTCCCCAGCACCGAGGTCTTCGCCGCCGTCCTCACCTACAGGGTGATCGCGTTCTGGCTGCCGATCCCTCCGGGGATAATCGCCTTCTTCCAGCTCCGCAACACGGTCAATCGCTGGGAAAGCGAGGGCCGCGAGCGGCCGCAGCGGGTCGGTCTGCGAGAGCCCGAGACGGCGGGCGCCCGGTCGTAACATCGCGCCCTTTGGCGCTACTATAAAAAGTGAAGTAAAGGGCTTCAGCGGATCGCCCAGATGGATGTCCACCGAGGCTCTGGGTAGGCTCCGAAAGGACCGAGATGACTGACAAGGCGAACGGCAACGAGAAGGTTGAAGACCTGATCATCGTCGGCGGCGGCCCCGCCGGCTACACGGCCGCGCTCTATGCCGCTCGAGCCGAGCTCGAGCCGCTCGTCATCGAGGGCTTCCAGTGGGGCGGACAGCTGCAGAACACCACCGACGTCGAGAACTACCCCGGCTACCCCGAGGGCATCATGGGCCCGGAGATGATGAGCCAGTTCCGGACGCAGGCGGAGCGCTTCGGCACCCGCTTCGTCACCGACGACGCGACCGAGGTCGAGCTCACCGACGGCGAGGTTCACACCGTCAGGGTCGGCAAGGACACCTATCGCACCCGCGCCGTGATCCTCTCCATGGGTGCCGAGCCCAAGCGCCTCGGCATCCCCGGAGAGCTGGAGCTCGCCGGCAGCGGCGTCTCCACCTGCGGAGTCTGCGACGGCGCCTTCTTCAAGGGCGAGAACGTCGCCGTGATCGGCGGCGGCGATTCGGCGATGGAGGACTCGATCTTCGTCTCGAAGTTCGCCAACAAGCTCTTCTCGATCCATCGCCGCGACGAGTACCGCGCCTCGAAGATCATGCAAGACCGCGCACGCGGCAAGGACAACATCGAGTTCCTGACGCCGTACGTCCCCGTCGAGTTCATCCCCGGCGACGACGGCAAGATCGCCAAGATCCGCCTGCGCCACGCAGAGAACGGCGAGGAGAAGGACCTCGAGGTCGGCGGCGCCTTCGTCGCCATCGGCCACCGGCCGCGGTCCGAGCTCGTCGAGGGCCAGGTCGACCTGGACGACGAGGGCTACGTGATCGTCGAGGAGCCCTCGACCAAGACCAAGCTCCCGGGAGTCTTCGCGGTCGGCGACCTCGTCGACCACACCTACCGCCAGGCCGTCACCGCGGCCGGGAGCGGCACCAAGGGCGCCCTCGACGCCGAGTGGTACCTCCGCGACATGCCGCCGGACCCCGAGGAGCACTGGGGCACGAACACCGGCGCCATCGTCGAGGCCGTCGAGGCCTCCTAGCTCTCTAGCCGGCGAACGTCCGGCAGGGCTCGCCGCGCAGTCCCGGGCAGGGCGGCAGCGGCGTCGGCGCCGACACACCCGGGATCAGCGGGAGGATCAGGCGCGACGGTCGCTTGTTCGAGGCGGCGATGGTCACCCTCGCGTTCCGCTGCGGGACCGTATCGGCGAAGGCCCAGACGGGCTGGTCGCCGACCGGGGCGCTGACCGTGACCCGGATTCGCGACCCGGCCCGGTACATGTGGCCCTGGTAGTAGAGCGGGATGATCAGCTTCGAGAAGCGGCCCTTCGGCAGCTTCGCGATGTCCTCGCGTCGGAGGCTCAGCACGGGCTCGAGCAGCGTGCTCTTCCGCGGGTCGAGCTTACGCATGCTCGCCCGCAGGTAGCCGCTCTGGACGTAGGTCTCCTTGCCGTCCGGCCGCACCTCGGAGACCGTCACCTGCAGGTCGACGTCCGGGACCGACGCGCGCAGCCATGCATGCACGGCTCCGGCTCCGACGATCGCCGTATCGCGCGCGAGCGGGGGCGTGAGGAACGAGGCGGCGGTGCCCGCGGGCGGCTGGCGCCAGTCGTAGCTCGGGTGCGCGGTCCAGAGGTCGCCGCTCCCGGTGTCGGTGCCGGCGAAGTCGGTGGGCGGCCGGGCCGCCTTGTCCCAGGTGAAGCTCGTGCTGCCGCCCTTGCTTTCCTTCTTGGAGGGCTTGGGCGTCATCAGGCCGTTCGGCCGGAAGAACCAGGAGCTGGGCCGGGTCTTCGGAATCGGGAAGCGGTTGAAGGACCGTTCGAACCCCGGATAAGGAACCCCCGGTGACCCGCCGGCGCCATTGTCGAACAGGATCCGGATCTGAGGCTGGCTCTGGAACAGGTTCAGCGCCGCCTCGTAGCTGGGCTGGTTCTGGATCGGATCGGGCGGCAGCGTGACGCCGGGTATCCCCATCACCGTCTGGTAGAGGAGCGGAGCCGACGCCGCTGCCCCGGGGGGCAGCTGGGGTCTTCGCTGAGCTACGTAGAGCTCGAGGAAGTCGAACCAGCGGTTGAACGTCGCGGGGTCGAGCGAGTCCGAGTGCAGTCCGTTCGTGAATGTGAACCACTTCCGCTTCGTTCCGGTCAGCCGGTCCGCGAGATTCGCACAGTGGCCGCCCGTCTGCTCGTCCTCGAACTGACATGCCATGAACACGGGAACGCGGATGTTGTGCACAAATGTGGCTGGGGAGAGCGGGTTCGCGACCTTGGGCCGGTAGAACCGGTTGCGATGGATCTTGGCGATCAGGTCAGCGGCGGCGGTGTGCAGCGTCTGGTTGGCCTTGCAGAGCTGATCGCCCTCCTGGATCCGCTTGTAGGCCCACCGCTGCCCCTCCGTGGGGGAGGCAGGTTTCGCGTCATGTACGCGGTCCTCCGCCCACTGCAGCGCGAAGCCGGTGTTGAGGAAGCCACCGGGATAGAGCGTGGTCGCCGTGTTGTCGATCACTGAGAGCGGCGTGATCGCGGACAGGTGGGGCGGCCGCGTTGCGCCAACGAAGAGCTGACTGATGCCGCCGTAAGAGATCCCGGCCATCCCCACCTTGCCATGGAGCACCCAAGGCTGGCGTGCCACCGTCTCCACGAGGTCGTAGCCGTCGAGGGCCTGCAGCGGCTCGAAGTAGTCGAAGGCACCGCCCGAGCAGCCGGTGCCGCGCATGTTGACGTCGACGACCGCGTAGCCGAGCAGGTTGAGAAGCTGGCTGATGCCGCTCTCGGGACCCGCGGGATCGGCGTAGCCATAGCCGGAGTACTCCACCAGCGTGGGGTAGGGCCCGTTCGCAACCGGCCCCGGCATGCGCACGTCGAGCGCGAGGCTGGTGCCGTCCCGCGTGTACATGTAGCCGTAACCGCCGGCCGGCAGGGTCTGGTTGTAGATCGAGGTGTCCTTGGGCGGCCGCTCCGACATCACGGCGATCCGCCTGGAGAGGGAGCCGTCGGCGGCGCGCACCCGATAGCCCTTGCCCGTCGCGATGCGCCGGAAGACGACTCCGCCCAGGGTCCCCACTGGCTTCTTCGAGACGACCTTGCCCTTGCGGACCAGGCGCAGGCTCGTCCCGGGCTGGGCTCCGGTGACGTAGACCTGGTTGACGCTGCCGTGCACGACGAGAGAGTTGGCCGCGGAGGCGCCCGCCGGCGCGATCGCAACGCTCGCCAAGACCGCCAGCAATGCCGGCACGGTCGCTCTCTTCAGCACCTGTGTTCCCCGCGCACCCATCCCGCCGCCTTTCCTTGGCCTGCAGTCCTCTCCACCGGGGAGGATAATCCGAACCATGGGGATCGCGACCGCCGATAGGCCCGCGGCGCCACCCACTATTCGGACCGAGCTCCCGCCCGGCCCCGACTGGTCTGTGGCCCGGACGACCTGGAACTGGTGGCGGAAGCCGTTGCAGACGCTCGACCACTGCCACGACCTCTACGGGGACATGTTCACGATCCGGCTGCCCTATGAGGGCACCTGGGTCTTCGTCTCCGACCCCGAGGTGGTCAAGGAGGTGTTCACCGGCGATCCGAACGTGCTGCGCGCCGGCGCCGCCAACATCATCCTCTTGCCGGTTCTCGGCCGGAACTCGGTGCTGCTGCTCGACGAGCCCGAGCACATGTCGCAGCGGAAGCTGATGCTGCCGCCGTTCCACGGCCGGCGGATGCAGGCCTACCGCGAGGTGATGGCGCGCGCCGCCGCGGACGAGATCGAGAGCTGGCCCACGGATGCTCCGGTCCGGATGCGCCCGCGGATGCAGGCGGTCACGCTCGAGGTGATCCTCCGCGCGGTCTTCGGAGTCGACGAGGGCGCCCGTCTCACGCAGTTGCGGGATCAGCTCCGCGCGGCGCTCAACCTGCTGTCCGACCCGCGGTGGGCGCTCCCGACGGTGCTGCTGGGGCCCGAGCGGCTGCGTCGGCTGCGGTGGTTCCGGCAGAGGCTCGAGCCGGTCGACCGTCTGGTCTTCGAGGTGATCTCCGCCCGCCGGGGCGCCCCCGACCTCGCCGAGCGGGACGACATCCTCTCCCTGCTGCTCCAGGCGACCCACGAGGACGGCCGGCCGATGAGCGATCGGGAGCTCCGCGACGAGCTGATGACGCTGCTGGTCGCGGGACACGAGACGACGGCGACGGCGCTCTCCTGGGCGCTCGAGCTGCTCGCTCGGCATCCGGCCGAGCTCGAGCGCCTCGAGGCGGAAGTCGACGGTGGTGGCGAGGGCGCCTATGTCGATGCGGTGATCAAGGAGACGCTCCGGCTCCGCCCGGTGATCTCCCTCGTTCTCCGCAAGCTCGCGGAGCCGACCGAGATCGGCGGGCGCCTGCTGCCGGCGGGCGTCTCCGTGGCGCCCTCGATCTATCTGGTCCACCGCCGGCCCGAGATCTATCCCGAGCCGGAGCGCTTTCGGCCGGAGCGCTTCCTCGAGCAGCCGGCGGGCACCTACACATGGATCCCCTTCGGAGGTGGTGTCCGCCGGTGTCTGGGAGCCGCGTTCGCGGAGTTCGAGATGCAGGTCGTCCTCCGAGAGCTGGTCGCGCGGCGCAGGTTGCGGCCGGCGGGCGGCAAGCCGGAGCATTCCGTGAGGAGAACGATCACCAACGTCCCGAGTGGGGGCGCGCAGGTGATCGCGGCCTCGCGAGGCGCTAGGAACTAGCCCCTAGCGAAGTCCCGCAGTAGCGGGGCTGGCCGATAGGCCTCGCCCCGGAGCTCGCGCAGCGCCTCCAGGACGCCGAGGGCGCGGCTCCAGCCCAGTCGCTCTCCCCACTCGAGCGAGCCGATCGGCCAGTTGTAGCCGAGGCGCATGGCGGTGTTGATGTCGCCCTCGGAGGCGACTCGGTCTCCCAGCGCGAAGCAGGCCTCGTTGGCGATCGTCGCTCCGAGCCTGGTGAGGATCGCGGGGGCATTGGGGCCGGCGATCTCCTCGAGCCGGTCGTCGTCGAAGGTCGGCCGCTCGCCCTCCACGTCGGGATCGCGGGGGCGGTGTGGCTCCCCCGTCTCGTAGGCGTAGAAGCCGCGGCCGGTCTTCCGTCCCAGCCGGCCGGAGGCGACCATCCTCGCGTGGAGCGGCACGGGGCGCCACCGGGGCTCGCCGAAGGACTGTTCCCAGAAGGAGCGGGCGACGGCGAAGTTCACGTCGATCCCGATCAGGTCCATGAGCTCGAAAGGGCCCATTCGCAGGCCTGCACCGAGCCGGACGATCGTGTCGATCTCATCGTGGGGCGCGCTGCCTTCGGAGAGCAGCCGCAGCGACTCCAGGAAGAACGGCCGGACGCAGCGGTTCGCGACGAAGCCGACGGAGTCGCGGGCGCGGATCGGCGTTCGGCCCATGCCACGGGCGACCTCGGTGGCGAGCTCCAGGGCCGCCTCGCCGCTGTCGTCGCCCGCGACGACCTCGACGAGCTCCATCAGCGCCGGTGGGTTGAAGAAGTGCATGCCGACGACGCGCCACGGCTCCTCCACGGCGGACGCGATCGCCGTCACTGATAGGGAGGAGGTGTTGGTGGCCAGGATCGTCTCCGGGCCGCAGGCGGAGGCGAGGCGCTGGAAGAGGTTGCGCTTCAGGTCGAGGTCCTCGGGCGCGGCCTCGATCACGAGCTCGCAGTCGCGGAGCAGCTCGACCAGCGTGTCGGTGCGAATTCGCTCGAGCGCCGCCTCGGCGTCGTCCTCGCTCCAGCGCCCGCGCTCGACCCCCCGGCGCATGCCGTTGCGGATCATCTCCAGGCCACGCTGGAGCTGCTTTTCGTCGATCTCGTAGAGACGGGTCTCGTAGCCACCCAGGGCAGCGATCTGCGCGATCCCCACGCCCATCGTGCCGGCGCCGACGACGCCGAGGTTCACGAAGAGGCGGAGGGTGGGACCATCGCGTTGATCCCGGTGGCGTCCCTGCCGATGATCAGCTTGTGGATCTGGGAGGTGCCCTCGTAGAGGGTCGTCACCCGGGCGTCCCGCAGATAGCGCTCGACGGGGTAGTCGTCGACGTAGCCGGAACCGCCGTGCACCTGGATCGCCATGTTCGCGCACTCGACCGCCGCCTCGGTCGCGTAGTACTTGGCGATCGACGTCTCGACGGTGTTGGGCTCGCCGCGATCCTTGAGATCGCCCGCCCGGTAGACCAGCATCCGAGCCGCGTCGCGCTTCACGATCTGCTCGGCGATCAGCTCCTGGACCAGCTGGAAGCTCGCGATCGGCACGCCGAACTGGTGGCGCTCCTTCGCATATGCCACCGAGGCGTCGACGCAGCCATCGCAGATGCCCACGCAGCCGGCGGCCACGCTGTAGCGGCCGTTGTCCAGCGCGCTCATCGCGACCTTGAAGCCGTCGCCGACCTCGCCGAGCAGCGCGTCATCTCCGACCTCGATCTCGTCGAGCGAGATCTCCGCCGTGTCGGACGAGCGCAGCCCGAGCTTGCCGTGAATCTCCTGGGCGCTGTAGCCGTCGCTCGAGGTCGGGACCAGGAAGCAGGCCATTCCCTTGTGCCTCGCTCCCGGATCGGTCTGGGCGAAGACGAGGGCCAGCTCCGCGACGTTGCCCATCGAGATCCACATCTTGTTGCCGGTGATCGTCCAGCCCGAGTCCGTCTTGGTCGCGCGGGTGCGGAGGCCCGCAGGGTCGGAACCGGCGTCGGGCTCAGTGAGCGCGAAGCACCCCAGCGCCTCTCCGGAGCAGAGCCGCGGCAGCCACTCCCGCTTCTGCTCCTCCGTGCCCCAGCGCTCGAGCGATCCCGCAACCAGAGAGGTCTGCACGGAGACGACGGTCCGCGCAGACGAATCGGCGCGTCCCACCTGCTCGACGATCAGCGCGTAGCTCAGGTAGTCCAGGCTGCGGCCGCCGTATTCCTCCGAGACTGGCGCGCCCAGGTAGCCGATCTCACCCAGCTTCGACGCCAGCTCGCGGTCGAAGCGCCCGGCGCGATCGTTCTCCCGCACCCGCGGCGCGATGAAGTCGTCGGCGAACTCGCGGGCGGTCTCCGCGATCAGCCGCTGTTCGTCTGTCAGCTGGAAGTCCAACTCGTGTTCAGCTTGAGGCAGAGGCCGCGAGCTCGCGATCGAGGACCGCGGTGAACGCCTCGGCGGCTGCCTGCGTCCGCGCGCCGGGACATTCTGGCAACTCTGTCTCATCCACCGCGGAGATCGCCTGAACCTCGCGGACCGTGGAGGCGAGGAACGCCTCGCTCGCGCCCTCCAGGTCCTCGAGCCCGAAGCTGCCCTCCTCGACGTCGAGCTCGCGGAGCAGCCGGTCGCGGGTGATCGAGGCGAGGATGCCGACGTCGAGGCTCGGCGTGCGCAGCCGGCCATCGCTCACCCAGAAGACGGTGGAGGTGGGCGCCTCGAGGACGGTGCCGTCGGGGCGAACGAGCAGCGCCTCGTTGGCGCCTCGCGCCCGGGCCAGCCGGGTCGCCTCCATGTTCGCTGCGTAGGAGAGCGACTTGACGCCGTTCAGGATCTCGCTGGGCGAGTAGGTGACGGTCGCGACGGAGGCCGATTCCCAGCCGGCGTACGGCGGGAGATTCTCGGTGAAGGCGAGGCGGCGTCCGCCTCGGGTCACGACCAGGCGCAGCTGGGCCGAGTGCTCCCCGAACTCACTGAGCAGGGCGGAGATCTCCTCCTCGAAGGCGGATCGCTCGATCCGCAGCTCGATGGCGGCGGCCGACCGTTCGAGGCGGTCGAGATGCTCCTCGAGCGCGTAGGGCCTGCCGTCGTAGAGGCGGATCACCTCGAAGACCCCGTCGCCTCGAAGCAAGCCGTCGTCGGCGGCGGGGATCAACGCCGCCGAGGTCTCGGTTATTCGTCCATCGACACTGGCCAACTCAGGCGTGCTCATGCCTGAGCGAGGCTATCGGAGGGTGCAAGCGATTGGACACCCGGCTAAAGCCTGCTCGATGCATGCCGAAAATTAGGTATAAGCAAACGACATCGCCTCGGGCGAGCGGGACTCTCCGCATCGCACGCCTCTCGAAGCCATAGGGGGTATCCGGACCGCGGCGGTGGGGGATGTAGTGGATTCGGGAGCTCACAAACGAGGAGGCGTTGATGGATTCCAAGGGGAAGAGATCGCTGCGCAGGCGGAGGCGGGTTACGGCCGCCACTGTCTTCGGGGCGGTGATTGCAATGGTGGTCGGCGTTCCAGCGCTGGCTTCCGCGAACCAGGTCGATGACCTGCTGAACAAGCTCGGCGTCGGCAGCGGCGCCGTTGGCGGCTCCGGTTCGAGCGGCGGCAGCACCACCAGCAGCAGCGGCGGCTCGTCGGGCGACGCCCGGGCGGGTGTGCCGCCGACCTACACACCGCCCCTGCACGGGACCAGTCCGCACGGTCAGGGGACCGACGCGGCGGTCGACTTGACTCCGGGGAGCAGCAACCCCTACTCGAGCGATCCGTCCCAGAGCGGCGAGGAGGTCGTCGTCGGCGACTCTCGCGGCGACCAGGGGACCAGCGGCTACAGCGGCAAGGTGACGCTGGCCTATCTGTTCGGCCAGCCGATCATCCAGGTGACCAGCAGTCCCGGCGAATCGAAGGATGGTCCCCTGCAGCCGCTTCAGGACGGACTGGACCAGCTCTGTGATGCGAGCGGAAACCAGCTCTGCCTGACCCTGCTGGGCATGCACTCGTCGACCACGAGCAACTCGTCGACGAACTCGTTCGAGGCGGTTGGAGCGCACATCGCCGGCCCCGACGGGGTCAACGCCGACGTGCTGACCTCCAACGGCAACATCTCGGATGACGGCACCTGTCAGACGGCGCACGGTGACTCTTCGGTCGCCGCTGCCAACGTCGGTCCGCTGACCGCGGATGCGTTGCAGGGCAGCTCGACCAGCACGGCCTGCAACTCGGGTTCCCAGTCGGTCGATCAGAGCTCGACTGTCGTCAACCTCGCGGGTACGGGTCTTCCGCTCCCCGCGGCCGGTTGCGACAACGGCACGCCGAACACCAATTTCGACGTGCTGTCGCCGCTCCTGGCGACCGTCTGCGGCGCGAGCGACAACAGCGGCAGCCAGGCGGGTTCACCGTACGGCGTCCGCGAGGCACTGACGGTGTTCGCCCTGATCACGGGTGACACGTCGCTGATCAAGGCGACGACGGCCGGCCCCGAGAGCCGTGCGGCTGCGCCCGCGTCCGACACCCCGCCCACCACCCCCAGTGGCGGCGGCGCCGCTGGTGCCGGCGGCAAGGGCGGCAGCAACGGCGAAAGCAAGGGCGCCGACGGTTCCGGCTCGGGCGCCGGCGCGGGGAACGGCAGCGGCGGTGCCGGCAACGGCGCTGCTGCGGGTTCGGCGACAGCCGGTGACGGCCAGCTGGCCTTCACCGGTGCCGACCTCCTCGCCCTGGGCCTGATCGGCGGCGCGCTCATCCTCGGTGGGCTCGTCCTGACCACGACGGTGGGGCGTCGTGATCGCCAGGCGGTCTAGCGGCAACGGCGGGGGGGACGCGACGATGCGTCCCCCCTCGCCGCGCCGCATAGGAGCCCCGACCCTGATCCGCCCCGAGGAGATCTGGGGGAGGCGCAGCGTCGGCCTCGGAGCCCTGCTCGTCGCGCTGGCGCTGATCGGCGGGGTCGTGCTCCTGGTCGCCGGGAGCAAGGGCAACGTCCGGAACGCCTCAGACACCCGGAGTACGGCCGACGTCGGCCAGCTCCAGAGCCAGTTCCTCGACCGCAAGGTGTTGGACGCGGACAAGGGGATCTCGATTCGGCGGCCCGCCGGCTGGGACGTCGCCAGGCGCCACGGCGTCACCAACATCCAGAGCGAGGACCGCTGCCTGGTCATGCAGCTCTCGGCCCCGGTTCCTGCCGGCAGGGCGGACGAGCTGCGAAAGGACGGCGTCAGTGTCCTCCGCGATCGGTTCGGGAACGCCAAGGCGCGCCCCGGGGTCCGGTCGCGGGTCGGCGGGGTGCCCACCACGTCGAGCACGATCGGCGTGAAGGACCCGAAGGGCAACGGCGTCAGCGTCCTGCTCAGTGTCGGCACGGGAAAGAGGAACGCCTACCTGACCGAGGTCGTCGTTCGCGACCCGTCTTGCCAGGGCGATCTGCAGCTCGCTCAGCTGATGCTGAGCTCGGCGCAGTTCACCAAGTAAGGCGACTCACAGGGCTTCGACCAGGGTGGCGACGCCCTGGCCGACGCCTACGCAAAGCGTGGCGATGCCGTAGCGGGCGCCGCGGCGGCGCAGCTCCCAGACCAGCGTGGTCATCAGGCGCGCCCCCGAGCACCCCAGTGGGTGCCCGAGCGCGATCGCCCCGCCGTTCACGTTGAGGCGCTCCTCGTCGATGCCGAGTCCCTCGGCGCAGGCGAGGACCTGCGAGGCGAACGCCTCGTTCAACTCGATCAGGTCGATCTGGTCGAGCTCGAGTCCGGCGCGCTCCAGCGCCTTCGGAATCGCCACCATCGGCCCGATCCCCATGTACGCGGGGTCCACCCCGGCGACGCCGATCGAGACGATGCGGGCCAGCGGCTCCCGGCCGAGCGCCTTCGCCGTCTCCTCGGTGCCGAGCACGAGGCAGGCGGCACCGTCGTTCAGCGTCGAGGAGTTGCCCGCCGTCACCGTGCCGCCCTCGCGGAACGCCGGTTTGAGCTTCGCGAGCTTCTCGAGCGAGGTGTCCTCCCGTGGGCCCTCGTCGGACGCCAGTGAGCGCGGCTGTTCGCGCTTGGTCCGGGGCGGGACCTCCACCGGCACGATCTGTTCCGCAAAGCGGCCTTCCTCGCGCGCGGCGACCGCGCGCCGGTGGCTCTGGAGGGCGAAGCGGTCCTGCTCTTCCCGCGAGATGCCGTACTTCTCGGCGACGTTCTCCCCGGTCTCGCCCATCGACTCGGTCGAGTACCGCTCCTCCATCCGCGGGTTGATCATTCGCCAGCCGAGGGTCGTGTCATAGAGCGTCTGCTCGCCCCGCGGCAGGCCGCTTTCGGGCTTTTGCAGCACCCAGGGCGCGCGGCTCATCGATTCCACCCCCCCGGCGAGGAAGAGGTCACCATCCCCGGCGCGGAGCGCTCTCGATGCCTGGTTCACGGCCTCGAGACCGGAGGCGCAGAGGCGGTTCACCGTCACGCCCGGCACGTCGACGGGCAATCCTGCCAGCAGGGCCGCCATCCGCGCGACGTCGCGATTGTCCTCGCCGGACTGGTTGGCGGCGCCCATGAAGACGTCGTCGATGCCGGCGGGATCGACGCCGTTGCGCTCGACCGCGGCCGACACCACGTGAGCGGCCAGGTCGTCGGGCCTGATCCCGGAGAGGGATCCGCGGTAGCCCCCCATCGGGGTGCGCAGGGCATCGATGATCACCGCCTCGGGCACGGCCGATGAGAGTAGCCTCACGGACGGGAGATGGTCCTTATAGCCCTCACCGTCGGGCTTCTCGTCCTGCTCTTTCTGATCCTGTTCGTGCTCGCGCGCGCCTTCGAGAGCACCAGCGTGGCCGAGATCATCGACTGGAAGCCGACCCGCTCGCCGGAGGTCGAGGCCCAGAACGAGGTCGACGACGTGCGCCAGATGATCGAGGCGCAGAACGCGCTCCGCCGTAAGCGCGGCGCCAAGGAGATCACCGAGGCCGACGTGCAGCGACAGGCGATGGAGGATCAGCAGCTCCGGGCGCGGGGGCGGGGGCCCTTCTCGCCGGATGGCGAGTCCGATCAGTAGTTGGCGCGGGCGTTGATCGTCGGCTGCGGGTGCCACGGGCGAGAGCTCGGCTCCGAGCTGCTCGGGCTGGGCTGGCAGGTGCGAGGGACCAGCCGTCGGCCGGAGGGACTCGAGCGGATCGAGGCCGCGGGGCTCGAGCCGGCCGCCGCCGACCCCGACAGGGCCGGGACCGTGCTCGAGCTCTGCGTGGACGTCGCGGTCGTCGTCTGGCTGCTCGGCTCGGCGATCGGCGAGTCCGAGGCGCTATCGGCGATCAACGGCCCCCGCCTCGAGAGTCTGATCGAAAAGCTGGTCGACAGCCCGGTGCGGGGCTTCGCCTATGAAGCCACCGGATCCGTCGATCCGGGCACGCTCGCTGAGGGCTCGCACATCGTCGAGCGGGCGGGGCAGACGTGGCGCATCCCGGTGTCCGTGCTCACGGAGGATCGAGCCGAGTCAGGCTGGGCGACCCGCACCGGGGCCACGGTCGCGGGGCTATTGACCGGGTGAGTTGCCCTGGAAGGCGTTCGCCTTGGAGGGCGGCGCGCAGGGGCTCTGGGGCGGCACCGGATATGGATTTCCCGGCTCGCCGCAGGGGTCGGCCGGGTTCTGGGGCCTGGCCCTCTGCTGTGCGGCCAACGCCGGGTTGCTCGCGGTGGTCGACCACGGGGCGCTGTCCTCGAAGTGCGTCGGGGGCTTGTCGAAGACCGCGACCAGCAGCAGCCAGCCGCCCACGATCGCCGCCACCACGGCGCCGACGGCGATGAAGAACATGATCTGGCTCTTGGCGGAGGGACCGTAGGAGTGGCCGACGACCTGACGGCGCTTGTCCTGGCCCATCGCGTCGACCGTCGAAGGCCCGCTGGTGGTGCGCCTCTCCGCCATACCCGGTTTTCACCATACCGGGGGCTATCCCGTCGCGCGCCACCCCACTCGCGCGTTGTCCGGGAGCGGCGATTCCAGCTAATTGGATAAAGTCTGATCAGGATTACAGAGTTAGGTTTTCGAGCCACGAGAGAGAGGCGAGTGATGGCGGATTACGCGAACGACGTTCTGGTGGAGACCGACTGGGTCGCCGATCACCTCGATGACGACGACGTCCGCATCGTCGAGGTCGACGAGAACCCGGCTCTCTACGCCGAGGCTCACATCCCGGGAGCAATCGGCTTCGACTGGAAGAAGGACCTGCAGGACCAGGTCAAGCGGGATTTCCTCGGCCCGGAGGAGTTCGGGAAGCTGATGGGAAGCCGCGGGATCTCGAACGACCACACGATCCTGCTCTACGGCGACCGCAACAACTGGTTCGCCGCCTACACCTACTGGTACTTCCGCTACTACGGCCACGACAAGGTCAAGCTGATCAACGGGCCGCGCGAGAAGTGGATCGCGGAGGACCGCCCGACGAGCACCGACGCGCCGTCGCATCCCGAGGCCACCTTCGAGGCGGAGGCCCCCGACGACGCGATTCGGGCGAAGCGGGATGAGGTCCTGTCAGCGCTCGATTCCGACACGAACCTGGTCGACGTCCGCAGCCCGCAGGAGTTCTCCGGCGAGTTGATCGCGATGGCGGGCTACGAGCAGGAGGGTGCGCAGCGCTCCGGGCACATCCCCGGCGCCGCCTCCGTTCCCTGGGCGCAGGCCGTCAACGAGGACGGCACGTTCAAGTCCGCGGACGAGCTGCGAGAGCTGTACCAGGGCAAGGGCGTGCTCGAGGACGGCAAGCCGATCATCGCCTACTGCCGGATCGGCGAGCGCTCGGCGCACACCTGGTTCGTCCTCCACGAGCTGCTCGGCGAGGGCGACGTCAAGAACTACGACGGGTCCTGGACCGAGTGGGGGAACCTCGTCGACGTCCCCGTCGAAAAGGACGTCTAGCGAGCGATTGACCGGTGACGGGACGGCCGGCCCGCCGACCGGCCGTCCCGTTCACCTCACGACGCGGTAATCGAGGTGCGCAACCCCGGGTGCCTCGACCGCGCGGAGCTCTTCAAGCCTGAGATCGGGCCCGACGCCCTCGAAGAGGCGCTTGCCGCTGCCGAGCAGAATCGGGGCGACGTGAAGATGGATCTCGTCGACCAGTCCCGCCGCCAGGTACTGGTTGATGGAGTCCGGGCCGCCGCCCAGGAAGACGTCCTTGCCGCCGGCGGCGTCCGTCGCCTGAGCGAGTGCCGACTCGATCCCGTCGGTGACGAAAGTGAAGGTGGTGTCGGCCAGCGTCAGTGGCTCGCGCTCGTGGTGGGTGAGCACGAAGACCGGCATGTGGAAGGGCGGGTCCTCGCCCCACCATCCGGTCCAGGGCTCATCGCCCCAAGGGCCGCCCTCTGGGGGACCGAACTTGCCCCGGCCCATGATCTCGGCGCCGACGTTGTCCCGCACCTCCTCGAAGATCTCCGAGCTCGCGTTGACCTCGCCGCCCTCCATGCCGTGCGAGGCGCGCCACGCTTTCAAGCCGACCACCCACTCGTGAAGCTCCTCGCCGCCCTCGCCGAGCGGGTTCTCCTGGGTTTCGCTCGGGCCGGCGCCGTAGCCGTCCAGCGATATCGAGATTTCGGCTCTCACCTTGCTCATGTCCCTACAGACCTCCGCTCTTGTTGAAACTCATCGGTCGGCTGCGGCGTCAGGCTTCGAGGCGCTCGAAGAGCATCGCCAGGATCCTGGCGGTGGCGCCCCAGATCAGCTTGTCCCCGATCAGGTAGGTGTCGGTCTTGATCGGGACGCCGCGGCGCACCAGCCTACGCTTCTCGTAGGCAGCCGTCAGGTCCTCGAGCGAGGCGACCAGCACGCTCTCCACCTCCGTCGGATTGGGCTCGAAGCGCATGCCCTGATCGATCAGGCCGACGAAGGGCGTGACCTTGTAGTTGGTGACGAAGGTCCCGATCGGAGGCAGGGCGCCCGCGACCTCGACGTTCTCGCGCGAGAGGCCGATCTCCTCCTCGGCCTCCCGTAAGGCGGTCTCGATCAGCTCCTCGCCCTCGTCCTGTCGCCCGCCGGGGAACGAGATCTCGCCGGCGTGGCGCTTCAGGTCCGAGCGGCGCTCGGTGAAGACGAGCCCCGGATTCTCCGGCCAGCCGTGCATGGGGACGAGCACCGCCGCCTCGGTGCGGCCGTGAGCCTCAAGCTCCCCGGCCTGAGCCGGGGTGAGCAGCAGTTCAGATAATGATCTGGACCGTCCCGCCATCGACGCTCCAGGCGGCGCCCGTCGTGTAGGAGGCCTGCTCCGAGCAGAGGAAGACGATCGCGCCGGCGATCTCCTCTGGCTCGGCGAGTCGGCCGATCGGGCGCTTCGAGCCGGCGACGTCGAGGGCCTCCTCCCGGGTGTCGTGCCCGCCGAGCTCCTGCGACTGATCGAGCAGCCCCCCTTCGTCCATCCAGAGCTCGGACTTGACGGGCCCGGGACAGATCGCGTTGACCAGGACGCCGTGCGGCGCGAAGCGGTCCGCGAAGAGACGGGAGAGTGAGAGCTCGGCGGCCTTCGCCACCGAGTACTCCGGCATCGAGGCCGATGGGCGCTTTCCCGCGGTGCTGGAGACGTTCACGATCCGGCCCCAGCCGCGCTCCCGCATTCCCCGCGCAGCGGCCCGCATCAGCCGCATCGGGGCCATCACATTGAGCTCCCAGGCCAGGTACCAGTCGTCGTCCGGCACGTCGTCGAGATCGCGCCACTGCGCCGTGCCGGCGTTGTTGACCAGGACGTCGACCTGGCCCAGCCGGCTGTGCGCCTCGCGAACGATCAGCTCGGCGGCCTCCGGGTCGGCGACGTCCGCGACCAGCGACTCCGCCCGCCCACCGGCGGACTCCCCGGCGGCCGCGCACTGATCCGCCGCCTCGACCAGCCGATCCTCGGAGCGGGCGACCAGCAGGACGTTCGCCCCCTCGGCGCAGAGCATCCGCGCGGTCGCACGCCCGATCCCGCTGCTGGCACCCGTGATCACGCAGGCGCGGCCCCCGAGGCCGAGCTCCATGCCTCAGTCCTCGTCCTCGTTCTCGTTGACGAACTCGATCGAGTCCGTGATCTCGACCTCCTGGGACTTGAGTGCCCGGTGCACCGGGCACTTCCCCGCGATGGTGAGAAGCTTCTGCTGGGACTCCTCGCTGAGCTCCGCCCCGAGCGTGATCTTCACGTCGAATCTCGGCGGTGCGTCGGGGCTCGCATGCTCGAAGTCGGCCTCGACCTCCACCGTGCCCAGACCCCACTCCTTGCGGTCGGCGTACATCTCGAGCGTGATGGCCGTGCAGCTTGCCAGCGACGCGGCCAGGAGTTCCCCGGGCGTCGGCCCCTGATCGCCGCCGCCCTTCTCCTGCGGCTCGTCGACGATCAGCCGGTGCTCACGGAGCTCGATCTCGTGCTCGTAGCCCTGCCGCCGCCGGACGACCACCTTATTCATCAACTGGCTTCCCGGCCCTCGAAGATCTCGGGCTGGTCCTCGTCCGCGAAGCGAGCGAGCGCGAAGGCGAGGTCCGATGCCCGGTTTATGTAGCGGAGGACCACCTCCGAAGCGAGCCCGTCCGACTGTTGGAGCTCGACGACCCGGCGCTCGGCTCGGCGGATGGCCGAGCGAGCGACGTCGAGGGCGGCCGACAGCTCCGTCCCGCCCGGGATCACGAAGTGGGGTGGGAGATCGACCTCGCTCATGTAGCGGTCGATGTCCGCCTCGAGTTGCTCGACCATTTCGTCGGTGATGGCGCTGACGCCGCCCTGGAGACGCCCGGCGGCCTCCGGCGAGGTCGCGAGCTCGGCTCCCGCGACGAACAGGTTCCGCTGCAGGGACAGGATCGTCTCGTGCAGCTCCTCGGCTCCCTCCCGCTTGCAGATCGAGCGCGCGACGCCGAGCGCGGAGTTGGCCTCGTCGACCGAGCCATAGGCCTCGGTCCGCACGTCCGTCTTCGGAACGCGGCCGCCGTACCAGAGGCTCGTAGTGCCGTCATCACCCTTGCGGGTGTAGATCTTGACCACGAAGCGACCTTATCGCCCCGCCTCTGCGGGCTAAGCCAGCGGATTGAAGACGAGGCCGCTGAGGAGCTTCGGGAAGAAGTAGGTCGACTTCGGCGGCATCGTCTCTCCCGCGGCGGCCACCGCCCGGACCTGGTCGATCGGGGTCGGGCGCAGGATGAAGGCCGCCTGGTAGTCCCCCGTGTCGAGCTTCGCTCGCGCCTCGTCAATGTCGGGCGTATAACCGATGCCCCGCTTGGCGGCGATGTCGTCGGTGGTCATTCCCAGGATCCCCTTGAGGACGAGCTCCTCGAGGATCGCGGCGTCGAGCGTCCGGTAGGCCTCGGAGTGCTTTGAGAGGGAGCCATCCAGGTCAGGGTTGGAGGCAAGCCGCAGCCGGTAGGCCCGCTTGAAGTTCGAGTCGATGTAGCCGAAGACGCCCACACCCTCAATCCCGGCCGGGTCGAGCTCGTCCGCCGGAACCTCCTCGATCTCGAAGAGCCCGCGGAGACCGCTGCCGAGCGCCTCTTGCCTTTCCGGGTCGTCTGCCAGCCCGGCGATCAGCCGGTGGGTGGGGAAGACGGTGAGGCCCGGATCGTCGAGGGAAACCAGCGCCATCAGGACGTAGTCGGCGGGGCCGCCCTCGCCGACCTCGTGCTGGTAGGCGAGTGACGTCTCGTAGCGATGGTGCCCGTCCGCAATCAGCAGCTCGCCGCCGCGCAGCTCCTCGGCGATGGCCGCCTGGATCGCCGCATCCTCAATCGGCCAGACCCGGTGCGTGGTGCCGTCCGTGTCCGTGATCTCGCCCCAGGGATCACCCCCGATCGCCGGCTCGAGGTGCC
>DASTAI010000017.1:0-8289 GCA_035712865.1 Solirubrobacterales bacterium | reverse complement strand
ATCGTGCCCAGGAACGGGAAGACCGACGCCGCCGTCGCGCACGCGATCAGGACCGGGTCCTCGATCCGCCGGCGGGCGTCGAGGTAGGTCCACCAGATCAGCGCCAGGTAGACGACGATCAGGAAGAGGATGAGCAGGCTGACAGCTAGGCCGAACCCGCCATTTAGGCCGAAGATTGCGAGGAGCATGGGCTGAGGAGGGGCGAGTGTACGTACTTCCTTGTGGCGGCGTGTAAACCTGCCTGCGGGCGGAATCGGGGCTTTCAGACCACTTACAGGAAGAGCAACCCGAAGACGTAACCGAGCGCGAAGAAGATCAGGATCACCACCGCGACGACCACGGCGACGAGTCCCATCATCGTCAAGAGCTCTGAGCGGGCCTCTCTGTCCATATAGAAGACAGAAGGTAGTGGCTGCCGGCGGCAAGCGCGACGCCACGCCGCTCCCTGGCAAGCTCGCGTGAACGTTCCCAGGCGGCGAGCGGCTCCGGAACCGCCTCGCCTTCAACGCCCGCTTTCTCGCACAGCGCCGCGATCTCGAGGGCCGGCCGCGACCGTCCTCCCGGCCGCCCCGAGCCTTCGATGCGCTCCGGCGGGATCTCGGTGCAGACGAACCGGGAGACGGCCGGCGCGAGGCCATTGACGATGCCGCCGGCATCCTTGCCCTCGAGGATGGCGAGGCAGCAGACGACCTCCTGTTCTCCGGCGAGCTCCGGCAGCGCCTCCGCGAGAGCCCTGGCGCCATCGGGGTTGTGGGCCGCGTCAAAGATCTCGGGGGGATCGCCAGGCACCACCTGGGCGCGTCCCCGAATCGAGAGCTCGCGTCTGGCCAGCCGGTTCACGAAGTCGGCCAGGACGTCGGGGCGCAGGTCCCCCAGCACGAGTCGGGCAGCAGCCTGGGCCAGCGCGAAGTTTCTGCCCTGAAACCCGGGGACCATGTCGTTGGCGACGCTCGTCGCCCAGATCTTCTCGGAGTATTTCTCGCTGACCTCACGCTCGATCACCGCGTCGACCTCCTGCGGGACCTCGCCGACCAGCAGCGTCGTGTGGTCCCGCAGCACCGCCACCTTCTCCGCCGCGATCTCCTCCAGGGTCTCCCCCAGCCACTCGGTGTGGTCGTAGCCGACGGAGGTGAGGACCGTGAGCTTCGACGGAATCACGTTCGTCGCATCCAGGCGGCCGCCGAGTCCGGCCTCGACCACCGCGTACTGGACTCTGGCGGCCGCGAAGGCCACGAACGCCGCGGCGGTGAGGAGCTCGAACTGGGTCACCGGACCCTCGTCGCCGGCAACCCGGTCAGCCGCCACCGCCGCCTCCTCGGCCCGCTCCAGCGCCGCCGTGAAGGCCTCCTCGGCGATCGGCTCGCCGCGAATCAGGACCCGCTCCCGCCATGAGGTGATGTGCGGGGAGACGTAGGCGCCGGTGGTGACCCCGTGCGCCTCGAGCAGCGCGGCCGTCATCCGGGTCACCGATGTCTTGCCGTTGGTCCCCACGACGTGGATCGAGGCGAAGCGATTCTGCGGCATCCCGAGCAACGTGCAGAGCCGCCGCATCCGCTCCAGCCCCAGCTTCCAGCCCAGGACCTCGCGCCGGTGCAGGATGTCTTCGTAGCGGGTGGCTATCCGCCCAGTTCCTCGAGCTCCGCGCGGTAGGCGGCGAGCTTCTCCCGCTCCGCGTCGACCACATCCGCCGGCGCCTTGGCGACGAACCCCTCGTTGGAGAGCTTGCCCTCCCCCCGCTTCACCTCGGCGCGGAGCTTGTCCCGCCGCTCCTCGATGCGGGCGGCGACGGCCTCGGGGTCAACCCCGTCGGTCTCGAGCAGCTCCACGCCGGCCACGCTGGCGATCGGCTGCCCGCCGTCGCCCGAGAACTCGACCTTGGCGAGCCGGGAGACGAGCTCGTGCGGCCGCCCATCCTCGGTTCGGGCGGCGAGCACCTGCTTGACGGGCACGCCCGCCATCTGCCGCCAGCGGCGCAGCGCGCGGGTCAAGGAGATCGCCTGCCCGATCTCCGCCTCGGCGGATTCGTCGAGCAGGCCCTCGTCGAAACGGGGGAACGGATGGACGACCAATGCCTCCGCACTCGGCCTGGGCAGATACGAGTAGATCTCCTCGGTGACGAACGGCATGATCGGATGGGCGAGCGCGAGCACCTGCTCCAGCGCCCAGAGCAGCGTCGCCGTCGCGTCCTCCTCGCCGTCGTAGAGCCGCGGCTTGACGATCTCCAAGTACCAGTCGCAGAGCTCCGACCAGAAGAACTCGTAGAGGTCGAGTGCAGCGTGTGAGAAGTCGTAGGCATCGATGGAGTCGCCGACCGCGGCGGTCGCCCGCTGCAGGCGCGACGCGATCCAGCGATCCTCGACCCGATCGGACCGCGGCCCCGGCTCGACGTCGTCGCGCGCCTCCAGCAGCACCAGCCGCGACGCGTTCCACATCTTGTTGGCGAGGTCTCGGCCCTGCTGGACTCGGGCCTGCGAGAAGCGCACGTCCTGGGTCGATGTCATCGCCAGGAGCCCGAAGCGGAGTGCATCCGCGCCGTGTTCGGAGATCTCGTCCAGCGGGTCGATCCCCGTGCCGAGCGACTTGCTCATCCGCCGCCCGTCCGGAGCCTGGATCACCGAGTGCACATAGACGTCCGTGAACGGCACCTGCTCCGTGAACTCGAGCGAGGTCATGATCATCCGCGCAACCCAGAGGCTGATGATGTCGCGCGCGGTCACCAGCACGTCGGTGGGGAAGAACGACTTGAACTCGGGGGTGCTCGTGTCCGGCCAGCCGAGTGTCGCGAAGGGCCAGAGCGCCGAGCTGAACCAGGTGTCGAGCACGTCCGGGTCCTGCTCCCAGCCGTCGCCCTCGGGCGGCTCCTCGCCGACGTAGGTCTCCTCGCCGCGGTACCAGACCGGGAGCCGATGGCCCCACCAGAGCTGTCGCGAGAGGGTCCAGGGCGGGATGTTCTCCATCCCGTGGAGGTACTGGCGCAGCGCGCCGTCGGGCGTGATGCGGATCAGCCCCTTCTCGACGACGTCGACCGCCGGCTTCGCCAGCTCGTCCATCCGGCAGAACCACTGGAGCGAGATCAGCGGCTCGATCCGCTCTCCGGAGCGGTGCGAGAACGGGACCTCGTGCACGTAGGGCTCCTCGCCACGCAGCAGACCGTCCTCGCGCAGCTCGGCGATCACCGCCTCCTGCGCCTCCGCGGTGGTCATCCCCCGGAAGCGCTCGGGGGCCGCGTCGGTAATCCGGCCGTCCTCGCCGATCACGCTGATCGCCTCCAGCCCGTGCTGGCGGCCGATCTCGAAGTCGTTGGGGTCATGGCCGGGCGTGATCTTGAGTGCCCCGGTCCCGAATTCGGGCTTGACGTACTCGTCGGCGATCACGGGCAGCTCGCGCCCCACCAGCGGCAGGATCGCCCTCTTCCCGATGACGTCCTCGTAGCGCTCGTCGTGCGGATTCACCGCGACGGCCGTGTCGGCCAGCATCGTCTCGGGCCGCACCGTGGCCACGACCAACTCGCCGCCGTCCTCCAGCGGATAGGCGATCTCATAGAGCGTGTCGGTGACCTCGCGGTTCTCGATCTCGAGGTCGGAGATCGCGGAGTGCAACCCGGGATCCCAGTTGACCAGGTAGTTGTCCCGATAGATGTAGCCCTTCTCGTAGAGCGCGACGAAGACCCGGTAGACGGCCTTGATGTAGCCCTCGTCGAGCGTGAACCGCTCCCTCTCGTAGTCGCAGGAGGCGCCGAGCCGCTTGTACTGCTCGACGATCGTCGACCCGTACTTCTCCTTCCACTCCCAGACCCTCTCGGTGAAGGCCTCTCGACCCAGCTCCTCACGCGAGGTCCCCTGCGCGACCAGCTCCTTCTCCACCACGGCCTGGGTGGCGATGCCGGCGTGATCCGTACCGAGGACCCAGAGTGTGTTGCGGCCCCGCATGCGATTGAGGCGGATGAGGGCATCCTGAATCGACCCGTTGAGCGCGTGCCCCATGTGCAGGGCGCCGGTGACGTTGGGCGGCGGGATCGAGATCGAGAAGTTCTGCGCCGGGGTGCCCTCCGCGGGCGGGTGGAAGTAGCCGGCCTCGAGCCAGGAGGAGAACACACGCTGTTCGACCGCTCCCGGGTCCCAGCGCGTGGTGTCCTCGAGGGTCTTCCGGCGCTCCGCGTCCATGCGCCGATTATTCACGCTCGGACCGGCGAACCCGCGGGCCGACTTCGCTCAGCGTGGGTCTGGATCCGAATCCAGCGACTCGAGCACGCCGAGGATCTCGCCGACGCGGCAGACGAGCAGCCGCTCCTCGTCGATCTCGACCCAGACGCCGGCCGAAGAGGGGAAGACGACGTGGTCGCCCGGCTGCACGGGCATGTCGACTCCAGCCCCCTCCCACCAGTCGAGCCCCGGCCCGACCGCCAGCACGATCCCCTGCTGAGGCGGCGGCTCGTCGATGCCCTGAGGGACGACGAGACCCGAGCGGCGCATCCGGTCCTGGTCCAGCTCCTTGAGGACCACCTGGTCGAACAGGGGCCGGAGCTGGTGCCGTACCGCCTCGACGGGCTCACGGGACGATCGAGTGCTCATCTGCTGGGAGGATAGGGGTCGGATGAACGAGCCGGGCGGGCGCGACCACAACCACGGCTGGCGCGCGGGCGCCTTCGTGCCGGTGCTCGCGGTTGCCGTGGTGGTCGGCCTGACGATCGGTCTGGTCGCAGTGGCGCCCAGCTCGAGCGGTGGTGGCGTGGGAAGCGCCCTCGTCATCGGCCGAAGTCCCGAAACCACAACCCTCGCCCCGCCCTCCGCCCCGGTGTCGATCTCACTCCACACGAAGAAGCTGGTCTGGGTCTGCCTGCTTGATCAGGGCAGGCGCCCGGTGATCAACGGACTGAACCTGATCGCCGACCAGACCGTCGGGCCCTACGACGGCAGGGCGTTCACGATCAGCGTCGGCAACGGCTCGATCGACCTCACGGTCAACGGGAGGGCCCTGGACATCCCGTCGATCGCCGCTCCCCTCGGCTACCGGATCACGCCACAGGGAGCGACCAGGCTGCCGCCATCCGAGCAACCGAGCTGCACCTGAGCCGGTCGGGTCACCCAGCCCACCAGTCGCGCTCGCCCTCGACGTCCTCGCGCGGGTCCTCGCCGAGGTTTGGCGCGCCGATGACGAGGATCTCGAGGCCCTCCGACCCGGCCTCGTAGCCTCGCCACGTTCCGGGCGGGACGCGGACCGCGTCCCACTCCTTGAGCTCGACGATCTCGTCGTCGAGCTTCATCCGCCCGCTCCCGCGCACGACCACGTACACCTCCTCCTGCTTCTCGTGCGTGTGGCCGTACGGAAAGCGATAGCCGGGCGGGATGCGCTGGTAGCTGAGGCCGGATTGCTCGAGGTCGAGCGGCCTGGTCGCCGCGCGGAACTCCAGGTCCGGCGCGCCGTCGAAATTGGACCCGAAGTCCTCCAGGTCCTCCTTGAGGTTCCTGAGCGTGAACGGCACAGCGGAATGGGCTAGGCGGTCTGCTCGCCGAGCGCCGGGTCCTCGAGCACGACCTCGTGCTCGCCGGTGGCGTCGGTGACCAACATCGGGCGCTGCCCCTTGTCGATCGTCTCCTTCGTGACGACGCACTTCTGGACGTCGCCGCGGGAGGGCAGCTCGAACTGGACGTCGAGCAGCGTCTCCTCGAGGATCGAGCGCAGGCCGCGGGCGCCCGTCTCGCGCTCCAGAGCCTTGTCGGCTATCGCGGAGAGGGAATCGGGGGCGAAGACCAGGTCGATGTCGTCGAACTGGAAGAAGCGCTTGAACTGACGGGTGAGCGCGTTGCGGGGCTCGGTGAGGATCGTGATCAGGTCGTCGCGGGTGAGCTGGTGAATCGCGGCGACGACGGGGAGGCGGCCGATGAACTCCGGGATCAGGCCGTACTCCATCAGGTCCTCCGGGAGCACCTGCTCGAAGTACTCGCCGGTGTCCTTGTCGGCGGCGGAGGTCACCTCGGCGCCGAAGCCGACGCCGTGGTTGCCGATCCGCCTCTCGATGACGTGATCGAGCTCGCCGAACGAGCCGCCGCAGACGAAGAGGATGTTCGATGTGTCGATCGTCAGGAACTCCTGGTGCGGGTGCTTGCGGCCGCCCTGCGGTGGCACCGACGCGGTCGTGCCCTCGAGGATCTTGAGGAGCGCCTGCTGGACACCCTCGCCCGAGACGTCACGGGTGATCGATGGGTTGTCGGCCTTGCGTGCGATCTTGTCGATCTCGTCGATGTAGATGATCCCCGTCTCGGCCTTCTTGACATCGAAGTCCGCGGCCTGGATCAGCTTGAGAAGGATGTTCTCCACGTCCTCGCCGACGTAGCCGGCTTCGGTCAGCGCCGTCGCGTCGGCGATGGCGAATGGGACGTTGAGGATCTTGGCCAGGGTCTGCGCGAGGAGTGTCTTGCCGCAGCCGGTGGGGCCGAGCAGCAGGATGTTCGACTTCTGGAGCTCTATCTCCTCCGGGCTCTGCTCCGGGGTGGACGACATCTGAACGCGCTTGTAGTGGTTGTAGACGGCGACGGACAGTGCCCGCTTGGCCCCCTCCTGGCCGACCACGTACTCCTGGAGGACGTCGTAGATCTCCCGCGGCTTGGGGAGGTTCTCCAGCTCGAACGTCGGAGGAGCCGTGAGCTCCTCATCGATGATCTCGTTGCAGAGATCGATGCACTCGTCGCAGATATAGACGCCGGGCCCGGCGATCAGCTTCTTGACCTGGCGCTGCGACTTCCCGCAGAAGCTGCAGAGGAGCTGCTCGTTGGATTCGGTGGGACGTGCCAGCGGATTACTCCCTCGGTCTCGCTTCGCCCGGCCGGCTCCTTCCTCGCTCCGAAGCTTAGACACATGCCGGCCTCGGCCTGACTCGTCACGAGTACGCCGTGCGCAGCCTGTTTCCTGCCGCACCTACATCGGCGGCGGGTCCGGCCGCCACCACCCAGCTGGTCGGTATCCGGCCGGTCAGCCCTCGGAGAGCGCCTCGATCACGTCCTTCGTGTGGGCCACCGGGATCCGGGCCCCCTCGAGCTCGATCTTCGATCCGGTCTCCGGGTGGATCAGCTCCAGCACCCGCACGTTGACCCGCTGGTGGACCTTCACCTCGAGCCCCGCCCGCTTCGCCTTGAAGATCAGCGCCCCGGGCTCCTTGCTCCGCGAGCGCCCCTCGAAGCCGTAGACCGAGTCGGCGGTGACTCCGACCAGCATGAACTGGGGCATCCCGGCGGCGGCCGCGTTGGCCCGCATGCCGCCGGCCACGCCCGCGATCTCGCCGACCGCCTCGCCCACGTTGCCTCCGAGCTCGCCCACGCTGCCGCCCGCCAGGCCACCCGCGAAGATCGAGCCCGTATGGCCGCGAGGCTCGAACTGGCCCGCGGCGATCACCTCATCGGCGATGCCCTCCCGAGCCAGAGCCTGCTGGACCGCGCGCTCCATCGCTTCCTCTGACATCGCTCCTCCTAGCGCTCGAGGTTGCTCAGCTGTAGCGGTCCCAGGCTCGCAGGTATGGCTCGGGATTGACCGGACGGCCGCTGACGTGAATCTCGAAATGGAGGTGGCAGCCCACCGTCCGGGCGTTGCCGGTCTTGCCGACGTAGCCGACGATCTGGCCGACGTGGACCAGGTCGCCCTTCTGGAAGGCGGAGGGATGAAGCATGTGCGCATACCAGTACTTCCGCCTCTCCCCGAGCCCGCGGATGACGAGGTAGTTCCCGTCGAGACGGGAGTCGTAGGCTCGCTTGACGATCGTCCCGGTCACCGCGGCCGCGAGCGGAGTCCCGCAACGCGCGACGACGTCGAAGCCCTTGTGCACGCGCCCGCCGTTGCGCGGCGCCCCGAAGTCACCGACGGGCCCGCGCGCTCCGTGCACGCCGCGAACCGGAAAGAAGTGACGGTGAAGCTCGACCCGCCCCGCCTCCTTCTGGTCACCGCCGGCGACCGCGACGATCACCCGATAGATGCCGTCGGCCACCGGCCGTCCGCCATTGTTGAGACCGTCCCAGCGCTCGACCTGGTCGGTGCCGGGCTTCACGGACGGGAGCTCGATCCGGCGCACCTCCCTCCCACCCCCGGCGATCCGGATCGAGATGTCCACGGGTGTCGAGCCGCCAACGCGGTACTCGATCCGCACGCCATCGACCGAGTCGGTGAAGCCGCGCTGGGGTGAGACCGACGTCCTCTGGAGGGTCGCGTCGTCAGCGCTGACCGAAGCGGCCGCAACCAGGGCGGCGACCAGGGCCAGGAGTGGAGCGAGCCGCCTCAGCGATGCTCGATGACGCGGTCGAC
>DASTAI010000016.1:0-8102 GCA_035712865.1 Solirubrobacterales bacterium | reverse complement strand
CGGAGAGCCATCGTCGGACGCTGATCTGCGAGGTCATGGGCCGAAACGCGGGCTGGATCGCCCTCCATGCGGGGCTCTCCGGTGGCGCCAACGTGATCCTGATCCCCGAGATCGAGTTCGATCTCGACCTGGTCACCGACTACATCGTCCGCCGCTTCGAGAGCCAGTACTCGCCGATCGTGGTCGTCGCCGAGGGCGCCAGACCGAAGGGCGGCCTGCCCTCGGCCGACGGTGCACCGACCGACGCGTTCGGGCATGTTCGCCTCGGCGGGATCGCGAACTGGCTGGAGGGCGAGATCGAGCAGCGCACCGGCCACGAGGCGCGGGCAACGGTGCTGGGCCACGTGCAGAGGGGCGGGACGCCGACGGCCTTCGACCGCGTGCTCGCGACGCGATTCGGGCTGCACGCGATCGATGCGGCCCACGAGAAACAGTGGGGGAAGATGACCGCCCTCCGCAGCACGGACATTCGGCTCGTCGACCTGAGCGAGGCCACGGCGGAGGTGAAGCTGGTGCCGGAGTCGCTCTATCGCGAGGCCGAGGTCTTCTTCGGCTAGGCGGGTGAGGCGTTCCGCGTCAGCGGCGCTGCTGCTCGTCCTCGGCGTCACGGGCTGCAGCGTGACCGGCAGCTCGAAGATCGACGCGCCCGTCGCTGTCTATGTGAGCCTGCCCCTGAGCGGACCACGGGCCGTCGATGGACGTGACGCGGCCGATGGGGCGCGGCTGGCCCTGGAGGAAGCCAATGGCAGGGCAGGCTCGCTGGCCGTCCGTGCCCACTTTCTCGACGACGCCAACGGCAAGACATGGGACCCGGTGATCGTCGGCGCCAACGCCCGCACCGCCGTGCAGGACCACACCACGGCCGCCTACATAGGGGAGCTCGATTCCGAACCGACGCGGAGCTCCGCGCCGGTCACCAACCAGGCGGGGATCGCTCAGGTCTCGCCCGGCGCGGGGGCAGTCGACCTGACCTCGCCGGCGGCGGGCTATCCGGACTCCCCTGACCGCTACCGGCCGTCCGGGAACGTCAGCTTCGCGCGAACCGTGCCCTCGGATGAGTTGGTCGTCGACGCGGCGGCCACCTGGGCAGCGGAGCAGGGGGTGAGCTCCGCCGCGGTCACCTCGGACGGCACGCCCTTCGGCAATCTTGCCGCCAGCGAGTTCCGCTCGGCGGCCGCGGACCACGGGGTCGGCGTGAGCGCCGGCAAGCCTCAGGGGAACATCGCGGTGGCACCTGAAGGGACCGAGCGCGCCGTCTATGAGCCGACGACATCGCGCCTGACGATCTACGGGAAGACGACGCGAACCCTCGAGTTGAGCGCAGAGCTCGATCCGAAGCTGCTGCCCGACAGGCAATTCGACACGCGGTTCGCCCAGCGCTTTCACCGCAACCCGGGGCCGTCGGCCGCCTACGGCTATGAGGCGATGGCCCTCGTCCTGCAGGGAGTCGGGGACGCGGGAACGGATGCCACGTCCTTCCGGGACAACGTGCGAAACGCAGTGATCGGGGCCCACCGTGACGAGACGGTGCTGGGCAGCTACTCGATCACGTCGGAGGGCGACACGACCGAGTGCATGATCCAGCGCTACCGGGTCGATCGGGCGGCGAATGGAGGGCAGAACGCCGAGGTGCTGGTTCCTCTCGGTGCGCCCTGCCCGACCGGCTAGCCCGAGGGCGGCGGGCCCTCGGTGACGGGCTCGCCGCTGATCACCGAGGAGACCCACTCTCGAATCTCGGGGAGCAGCGCGGGATGGATGCCATGCTGCATCGGGGTCTCGCGGTAGGTGACCGCCAGCCCACCCGCCTCGAGCTTCCGGGCCGCCTCCCTGCCGAACTCGACGGGGATGACCGGGTCATAGGCACCGTGGGTGACATAGGCGGGCATCCCCGCCTTCGCCTCCGGCGCCATCTCCCAGCCGATGACCTCCGGGTAGAAGCCGCTCATCATCAGCAAACCCGCGGCTCGCGGGCGGCCCTCGCCGATCGCGGCCCCACAGGCGATGGCCGCTCCCTGGCTGAAGCCGCCGATCACCGTCTTCTCCCAGCCGATCCCGCGCTCGGCGAGCTCTCCGTCCAGGAAGCCGGTGAGCGTCGCCATCGTCGCCAGGAACGTTTGTTCCTCCGGGTGGCCGACCTCCCTGATCACATACCAGTGGCGACCCCCTGGTGGCACGTTCGTGAGCGGCGCCCCCGGCGTCATCCCGAACAGCTTTCGCTCCGGATCCAGCTCGTCGAGCAGCGGGTGGAGGTCGCGCTCGTCCACCCCGCGACCGTGGAGGAGTATCAGCGCCCCCTGCGGCTCGCCCGCCGCCTCGCGATCGAGGTGGACCAGCTCGGTGGCTGCGTCCTCCTGGCCGGGGTCGTCAGGCGGCGACACGCGGGTTGGTGATCGGCCGCAGGACCGGCTCGACCTGTTCCCGGAGGTGCTCGTAGTCAGGTGGCAGCGAGAGCTTCTCTCCCAGCGACTCCAGCGGCTCGTCTACGGTGAAGCCCGGGCCCAACGTCGCGATCTCGAAGAGGACGCCGCTCGGCTCCCGGAAGTAGATCGAACGGAAGTAGAAGCGATCGATCACCGGGGTGGGGTGGCCGCCCGCCGCGATCACCCGGTCGCGCCAGGCCTCGTGCTCGTCGATCTGCGACGCCCAGGCGATGTGGTGAACGCTGCCGGCGCCCTGCAGGCCGCGCTCTTTTGGAGGTTCGGAGTAGCCCCAGAGCCCACCGCGGCTGTCGCCCCGGCACTCCCAGCCGGACTGGCCCTCCTCGCCAGCCATCGGCTCGAACCCCAGCGCCTCCTCGAGCAGCGGGCGGCTGGCCTCCGGATTGCTCGCGTAGGCGATCGCGCCGTCGAATCCCTGGAGGGCGAGCTCGGAGGGGATCTCCGGATGCTCGGCGATCAGCGGCGGATCCGGACTGTCGACCACCTTGAGGGCGTGCCCGAGCCCCTCGGGGTCGGCGAACCGGACCACGTCGCCGTCGCGTTCGACATCGACGCCCTGGGCGGTGAGCCGCTGCTCCCAGAAGTCCAGCGCCTCCTCGGTTCCGAGCCGCCAGCGGATGCCCCAGATCATCCCGTCGCCTGCACGGCCCTGCGGTGCGCCGGGGTACTCGAAGAAGGTCAGATCCGAGCCCGGGTCGCCCCTCTCGTCGGCGTAGAAGAGGTGGTAGACGGTCGGATCGTCCTGGTTCACCGTCTTCTTCACCAAACGCAGGCCGAGGACGCCGGCATAGAAGTCGACGTTCTCCTGGGCGTCGCCGGTGATCGCGGTGATGTGGTGGATGCCCTCGAGCTTCACGACACCACCATCTTCTCGCATCGGCGGTGTTTTCACCTCGCCGGCCACGGGCAAATGGGTGGCATGAAGCTCGTATTCATCCCCGTGAGCATCGCCGGCGGCCTGCTTGCCGGTCTCGTCGGCCAGAAGGTCTTCGAGGCGATCTGGGGCAGGGTGGATGAGGAGGAGCCGCCTGCACCGGACCACCGCGAGGTCAGCATCGCGAAGCTGGCGATCGCGTTGATCATCGAGGGGGCCATCTTCAGGCTCGTCAAGGGTCTGTTCGACCACGCCGCACGCCGCGGCTTCGCCCGCATGACCGGGGAGTGGCCGGGCGAGGAAGCACCTGAGAAGGCCTAGGGAGGACGTATGGCGGACGCCGGCACGATCGATCGGTCAAGGACCGACCCCGACGAGGGACCGACGCAGCGCCGGGGCAGCGACTTCGCCCCGACGGGGGTCAAGCGCCAAACCGGCCTCTGGCCGACGCTGAAGCGAACCGCCCAGGAGTTCCAGGAGGACAACCTCAGCGACTGGGCCGCCGCGCTCACCTACTACGGGCTGCTCGCGCTCTTCCCGGCTCTGATCGCGCTGGTCTCGATCGTCGGCCTGGTCGCCAACCCCGAGTCCACGACGCGGACCCTGACCGACATCGTCAGCAGGCTGGGGCCAGACACCGCGGCGAGCACGTTCTCCGGCCCGATCAGGCAGCTGACGGAGAGCCGTGCCACGGCCGGGTTCGCCCTGGTGATCAGCACGCTGCTCGCGCTCTGGTCGGCCTCCGGCTACCTCGGGGCCTTCATCCGCGCCTCCAACGTGATCTACGAGACGCGCGAGGGCCGCCCGTTCTGGAAGCTTCGTCCCCTCCAGCTCGTGCTGACGCTGGTGCTGGTGATTCTCCTTGCGGTCATCGCGCTCGGCGTCGTCCTGACCGGGCCGATCGTTTCGGCCGTCGCGGATCCGATCGGCGTCTCCGGGAGCGCGGTGACCGTGTGGAGCTACGTCAAGTGGCTCGCGGTCGCGGCCCTATTCCTCCTGATGATCGCCCTCATCTACCACGCCTCCCCCAACGTCAAGCAGCGCGGCTTCGGATGGATCACGCCCGGCGCGGTCGTCGCGCTCGTCGTCTGGCTCCTGGCCTCCGCCGGCTTCGGCATCTACGTCTCCCAGTTCGGCTCCTACAACAAGGTGTACGGCTCGCTCGCGGGTCTCGTGGTCGTCCTGATCTGGATGTGGATCACGAACCTGGCGATCCTCTTCGGACACGAGCTGAACGCCGAGCGGGAGCGCGATCTGCAGCTCAGGGAAGGGCTTCCCGGGGCGGAGAAGGAGATTCAGCTCGAACCGCGCGACGCCCCCAAGAGACCCCGCACGGTCTGACCTTCAGCGAAGGGCGCTGCGCAGCGCCTCGCCGAGATCCGGGTGGCGGAACTCGTAGCCGAGCTCGAGCGCCCGCTTCGGCACCACCCGCGCCCCGCCCGCGACAGTGTCTGCCAGTTCGCCTCCCCGCAGCGCCGCGACGGCGAGCTTGGGTACGGGGAAGATCGCCGGCCTGTGCAGCGCGCGCCCCAGTGACTTTGAGAGCTCGCGGTTGGTCGCCGGGTTGGGGGCGGTCGCGTTGATCACTCCCCAGACTCGGTGATCGTCGAGCGCCCAGAGGATCAGGCCGACCTCGTCGTCGAGGTGGATCCACGACATGTACTGATCGCCGCCTGCTATCGGCCCGCCGACCCCGAACTTGAAGGGGAGCAGAAGCTGCTTGAGCAGGCCGCCGTCCTTCGAGAGCACGAGACCGGTGCGGAGGATCACCACCCGGTCGAAGACGTCCTCGGCCTCCCGCTCCGCCGCCTCCCAGTCGATCGGGATCTCGGCCGCAAAGCCCTCGCCGGCCGCCGACTCCTCGTCGAGGATCTCGTCGCCGCGGTCGCCGTAGTACCCGATCGCCGACTGGCCGACGAAGACGCTCGGCTCGGTGGTGGAGGCCTTGACGCCCTCGAGCAGGTTGCGTGTGCCGAGCATCCGGCTCTCGCGGATTCGCACCTTCGCCTTATCCGTGAGCCGCTGGTTGATCTGCTCGCCGATCAGGTTGACGACGCCGTCGACTCCTTCGAGTGCCGCGGCCGGTGCGGGCTCGGCGGTCGCCCGCCAGGCGTGCCAGGTCACGGTCGGGTTCGTTGGCCGGGCGTTCTCCGGGTCCCGTGTCAGGCCCACGACCTCGTCGCCGCGCGCCAGGAGGGCGTCGCAGAGTGCCGATCCGATCAGTCCGGTTGCTCCTGTGACGAGAACGCGCATGGTCAGGCCGAGGCGCCGTCCGACGACGGATCGCCGACCACCTCGAAGGTGCCGGTCTCCTCGGAGAAGCGGGCCAGCCCCGCCGCCTTGGCCTCGTCGACCACGGCGTGGGCGACGCTGGCGGCGACATCCCGGTTGAAGACCGAGGGAATGATGTAGTCCTCGGCAAGGTCGTCATCGGTGACGACCTCGGCGATCCCGCGTGCGGCAGCGAGCTTCATCTCCTCGGTGATGCGCGGAGCGCCGGCGTCGAGGGCACCTCGGAAGATGCCCGGGAAGCAGAGGACGTTGTTGATCTGGTTGGGGTAATCGGACCGTCCCGTCGCCATGATCCGGACGAAGGGGTCCGCCTCCTCGGGCATGACCTCGGGCGTGGGGTTGGCCATCGCGAAGACGATGGCGTCGTCGTTCATCTTCTCTAGCGACTGGGGCTCGATCAGGCCGGGACCGGAGAGGCCGATGAAGAGGTCGCAGCCCTCGATCACTTCGTTGGGCCCCCCGCTGAGCTTCTCGTCGTTGGTGTTGTCGGCGAACCACTTCTTGATTCCCGACATGGAGCCGTCCGCATAGTCGGGGCGATCGGTGGAGATCGCGCCCTTGCGGTCGCAGCCGATGATCTGCCTGATGCCCGACTCCTGCATCATCTTGGTGCAGGCGATGCCCGCCGCGCCGGTGCCGAGCACGAGGACGCGCAGCTCCTCGATCGGCTTGCCGGTGATCTTCAGGGAGTTGAAGAGAGCGGCCATGACGACGACGGCGGTGCCGTGCTGGTCGTCGTGGAAGACCGGGATGTCGAGCTCCTCCTTGAGGCGCTCTTCGATCTCGAAGCAGCGGGGGGCGGAGATGTCCTCGAGGTTGATCCCGCCGAAGGTTGGGGCGAGCAGCTTGACCGTCTGGATGATCTCCGCGGGGTCATTGGTGGCCAGGCAGATCGGGAAGGCGTCGACCTGTGCGAACTCCTTGAAGAGCATCGCCTTGCCCTCCATCACGGGCATGGCGGCCTCCGGGCCGATGTCGCCGAGGCCCAGGACAGCCGAGCCGTCTGAGACCACGGCGACCGTGTTGGCCTTGATGGTGAAGTCGAAGGCCTTGGTCTTGTCCTCGGCGATGTACTCGCAGACCCGGGCGACGCCGGGTGTGTAGGCCATCGAGAGGTCGTCTCGGGTCTTCAGCGGGTACTTGTTGTGCTGTTCGATCTTGCCCTTCTTGTGCATCTCGAATGTCCGGTCGGTGAAGCCGAGGACGCGTGCGCCCCGGGTCGAGCCGATCGAGCGGAGGATCTGCTCCCAGTGCTCGGGGCTGTTTGCGTCGATCGTGAACTCGCGCACCCGCTTGCCCTCTGGACCGGCGCCGGGGACGAGGTCGACGGACTGAAGCGCGCCGCCCGCCTCGGCGATCTGCCCCGTCAGCTTGCCGAGCGGCTCCTGCCGCGCGTCGAGCTCAACGCGAACGGTGACGCTGTATTGGGCCGAGGCAGCCATCGGCGCTGATCATAGGCAGTCCCCCAGGGCTGCCAACTCGTGCTCTCCCGACGCACATTGGCTGCGGGCTTCGGCGGCCGAGCAATGCTCCTGGGTGCCCTCGTCGACCCAACCTATGATGGAAGCGTGCCCGCGACGACGCAGAAAAAGGCTCCCGCGAAGGGCTCCAAGGGCAAGGAGAAGACCGGCGAGCTCTTCCTGATCGACGGTAACTCGCTCGCCTACCGCGCGTTCTTCGCCCTGCCGGAGTCGATCGCGACCCACGACGGCCGGCCCACCAACGCGATCTACGGCCTCGCCTCGATGTTCGCCAAGTTCCTGATCGACGAGGACCCCTCCGCGGTCGTGGTCTGCTGGGATGCCGGCTGGTCGGGTCGCGAGAACACCTATGAGCCCTACAAGTCCCAGCGCAAGCCGCGCCCGGACCTCCTCCGCGAACAGTGGCCCCACCTGATGCCGCTCGCCGAGGCCTTTGGCTTCACGAACGTCAGGGTGGACGGGTACGAGGCAGACGACGTGATCGCCTCGCTCACCAAGCGTGCCCGCGAGCAGGGCCTGGCGGTGATGGTCGTCTCCGGCGACCGCGACGTCTACCAGCTGGTCGAGGACGGCGTGCGGGTGATGACCACCTCCCGCGGCGTCACCGACACCAAGATCTATGACCGCGAGGGGGTGGTGCAGCGTTACGGCGTCCCGCCCGAGCTGGTCACGGACCTGATCGGGCTGAAGGGCGACACCTCGGACAACATCCCCGGTGTCCCGGGCATCGGCGACAAGACCGCCGCTCAGCTTCTCCAGGAGTACGGCGACCTCGAGGGGGTCCTCTCCAACATCGACAACATCTCCGGCGCCAAGCGCAAGGAGAACCTGACCAAACACGCCGAGGACGCGCGCATCTCCAAGCAACTCGCCACGGCGATCACCGACATCGACGTCGAGCTCGACCTCGACGAGCTGATGTCCAAGCACATGGACCGCAGCCGCCTGCGCGAGGTGGCGCGCGAGTTCGAGCTCCGAGTGATCCTGCAGCGCCTGGAGGAGGAGCTCGGCGCCGAC
>DASTAI010000015.1:0-2578 GCA_035712865.1 Solirubrobacterales bacterium | reverse complement strand
CCCGTCGAGGAGGAGCCGTCCTCCGCGGCGCGCCCCCTGGAGCCGCAGCGCGACGCGCAGGCGCCGCCCGAGCCCGAGACCCACGTCCCGGATCCGCCGCCTCCTCCGCCGGACCCGGGCACGGAGCCGCCCGGCAGGGCCCGCGGACGCGTCGACGTGCCCACTCAGGAGCATCCGCCTCCGGGCGAGACGGGCGATGTGCCCTCATTGCCGGGCGAAGAGCCGGAGCTGGGCCGGCCGGACACCACTTATGAGCCGCCGCCGATGGAGCTGCCCGAGGAGGAGCCGATCTCCGACGAGGAGCCGCTGCCGGCGGAGGATTCGTCTGCGACCTGGGACAGCCCGGCTCTCTATGACTTCGAGACCGACGAGGAGTCGGTCGCGCCATCCTCACCGCCGCCGTCGATCGATGACGATTTCGAGGCTCTCGGCCCGCCACAGGAGGAGGCGCCGTACCTGGACGAGGAGGAGCCGTACGCTGAGGAGCCGGCGGCTGGAGTCGATCCTGATACGGGCTCCTACGAGGAGGCGGGCACCGAGGTCAGGCCCGTGACCGACGACGAGGAGCAGCGAGGCCCGCGGCCGTCGGATACCGAGGAGCGCCCGCTCGAGCTCGAGGAGGAAGAGGAGGACGACCTCTGGTTCGAGAAGGGCCCGCCGAAGGACTTCGACTTCGACGACTAGATGTACCCGCGGGTGCGGCTCGCCTCCACGACCCTCTCGATCCCGAGCAGATAGGCCGCCTCGCGCAGCGAAATGCGCTCCTCCTTGGCCCGTCCGCCGACGTCCCGATAGGCGCGCCGCATGATGCCGCCGAGCTTGTCGTTGACCTCGCGCTCCGACCAGCGGAAGTGCTGAAGGTTCTGAACCCACTCGAAGTAGGAGCAGACGACGCCGCCCGCGTTCGCCATCACGTCGGGCACCACGTGGATCCCCTTCTCCTCGAGGATCTCGTCGGCGGCCGGCGTGGTCGGGCTGTTGGCACCCTCGATGATCATCCGTGTGTTGATCCGGTCCGCGTTCCCCTCGTGGATCATGCCGCCGAGCGCCGCGGGGATGAGCACGTCGCATTCGATCGCGAGCAGGTCGTCGGGGCTGATCACCTCGGTCCCCGGGAACTCCGTCAGCGTCCCGTCCTCCCGGATGTGACGGGCGAGATCGTCCGCGTCGATCCCGGCGTCGCTCCGAATGGCGCCGGTGGCGTCGGAGGCGCCGACCATCCTCGCTCCGAGCTGCTGCAGGATGCGGGCTGCCCAGGACCCGACGTTGCCGTAACCCTGCACGACGAACGTGCTGTCGGCGGGCGTCAGGCCGATCTGGGGAGCGGCCTCTCGGAACATGTAGACGCAGCCGCGTCCCGTCGCCTGTTCGCGCCCGTATGAGCCTTCGAGTGCGATCGGCTTGCCCGTGCAGATCGCCGGCGTGTGGCCGTGGAGCTTGCCGTACTCGTCCATCAGCCAGGCCATGACCTGGGCGTTGGTGTTGACGTCGGGCGCGGGGATGTCCCGGGTCGGACCCAGGACCTTCTCGATCTTGTCCATGAAGGAGCGCGTGATGCTCTGGAGCTCGTCGCGCGTCAACTGATTCGCAGGGCAGTTGATCCCCCCCTTGGCGCCGCCGAAGGGTATGTTCGCCACGGCGGTCTTCCAGGTCATCAGGGAGGCCAGGGCCCGCACCTCGTCGACATCGACCTCCGGGTGGTAGCGGATGCCGCCCTTGTACGGGCCTCGGGCGCCGTTGTGCTGGATGCGGTACCCGGAGAAGGTGTGGATCTTTCCGTCGGCGAGCTTGACCGGGATCTGGACCGTCACCTCCCGATACGGTGTCCAGAAGACCGCCCGGATGTCGTCGGCAAGGCCGAGCCGCTCGACGGCCCGGTCGAAGTAGTAGCGAACGATTTCGAGGTTCGAGACCTCCGCCCGCTTGACCTCGGTGGCCATCGGCAGCCAGTCTCTCACAGGCGGATCGCCCGCGGGCACGCCTGACCGGGCCTACAATCGGCCGACCACGGGGCCATAGCTCAGTTGGGAGAGCGCCGGCTTTGCAAGCCGGAGGTCGCGGGTTCGAGCCCCGCTGGCTCCACCTGCGGGACAGGCGGTCCCAGACTTTTCTCAGTAGAAGGCGCAGGTGCTCGCCAGGACGAACAGCACCGCCACCGGGCAGATGATCAGGCCGACGAGCGCGACCATCCATCTGCGGAGCAAGAGCGCGCCCACGGCGGCGGCCATCGCGCCGATGGCGGTGATGGCCGCACCCGAGTCCACCGGATTGGTCCAGTCCGGTGGGGTTGCGCTCGTATCGCACCCCGGCTGGGCGAAGACGAAGACGAGCGCGAAGAGACTGGTCAGGGCGGTCAACGACAGGGTCGCCAGCGACAACCACGCGGCCAGCTCATCCATCTTCGAGCGTCGAATCTGGCCGGCCGTCCCGATATCGATCGCGAGCTTGCCGGCCTGCACGAACATCTCCCTGACCCCGCCACCCTGGCTCTGCTCGGCCCAGCCCTCGGCCCGTCCGGTCAGCGTGCCGGCCGCCGCCCCCACCAGCATGATCACGGGAATCATCAACAGCGGCGCGG
>DASTAI010000014.1:0-8687 GCA_035712865.1 Solirubrobacterales bacterium | reverse complement strand
GACCTCGAGGGGCACCTTGGCGCGGATCGCCAGCGTCGCCTGTTGCAGCCACTCGCCGGCCTCGGGGCCCAGCGCGTAGGCGCCGGTCAGCCGCTCACCGTCACTGAGAAGTGTCAGGAAGCCGTTCGACTCGGCGTAGGTGCGGGTGTAGGTCGCGGTCTTCGCGACCCCCGACACCGGGACCATGGCGCTGAAGCGGCCCGCGTCGGCGCCGACCGCCGCGGCCTGCGGGTCGGTGTAGGTGACCCGCGGGACGGCCTCGTAGTTCGCCCGTCGCGGGTCCCCGAGGATGTTCGCCGCGACGACGTCGCCCTGGTACTTGCCGACGTGCGTGAGCGGCCAGATCCCGACCACGTCGCCGATCGCCCAGAGCTTCTCCCCGGCTCGCATGTGCATGTCGACGGGAACGCCGCGCTTGTCCGGCTCGACGCCGACGGTCTCGAGCCCGACATCCTGGACGCGAGCGCGCCGACCTGTCGCCACGAGCAGCCGGTCGCCGCGCAGCTCGCGGCCGTCGTCGAGCTCGAGGACGAACTCGTCGTCCTCCCGCCGGGCGGCGCTCGCGCTCGCGGAGAGGACCAGCTCGGTGCCGTCGTCGGCGAGTACCTCGCCGAGCGCTTCACCTAGCGGCTCCGGCTCGTGCCCGAGCACGTGCTCCTCCATGTCGACGATCACCGCCTCGCCGCCGAGCCGGTGGACGACCTGCGCCATCTCCACGCCGACCGGCCCCCCGCCCAGGATGAGCAGCCGCTTGGGAACCTCCTTCATCCCCGTGGCCTCTCGGTTGGTCCAGATTCCATCCAGGTCCCGCAGGCCCGGGATCGGGGGTATGACCGGATCCGAGCCGTTCGCGAGCACCACGTGGTCGGCGGTGTGCCGCTCGCCATCGACCTCGACCTCGCCCGGCCCGGCGAGCCGGCCGGTGCCACGCAGCAGGTCGATGCCGTGGTCCGCGAGCCATTTCGCCTGACCGTCATCGGAGTAGTCCGAGACCATGAAGTCGCGCCAGTCGAGGGCCGCCTCCACGTCGACCTCGGCGTGCGCTGCCGCTTCGTTCGCGTCGTGCACGGCCTCGCCGGGCCGAAGCAGCGTCTTCGAGGGAACGCAGGCCCAGTAGGAGCACTCACCGCCCGCGAGCTCGCGCTCGACTACCGCCACCCGCAGCCCACCTTCGGCGAGCGCTCCGGCGCAGTGCTCGCCGGGCGAGCCGGCGCCGATGATGATCACGTCGTAGTCGCTCATCGGGTGGTCGTCTCCGTATGCGCAGTGGCATCCGCGACGGCCTCATCGGGGGTTCTTCCCTGTTCGCGGGCGACGATGTAGGCGGCGTACCAGGTGGACCAGTGATGCTTCGGCGCCGTCGGCTCGTATTCGCCGTGATGCTCCTCCGCCTCGCGCAAGAGCTGCGTCAGCGTCTCGACGTCCATGTTCACTCCTCTGTTATTTGCGGGTCAGCGACCGGGCAAACGCTCCTTGATCTCCTGAAGCTGCCACTTGTTGCCGTCGGGGTCGGCGAACGAGGCGAAGGTCTGATACGACCGTCGCTCCGGATCCGGGCCCGGCTTGGGGCCGCCGTCTAGGTGGTAGAGGTCGCTGACCTCCACGCCGCGGCCGATCAGGTCCTCGCGCGCGGCGTCGATGTCGGAGACCGCCAGCTCCGAGCCCTGGAAGGAGCCGGGCTCCGCCGGTGTGACGCCCTTGCCGAAGGAGATCGAGCAGCCCGAGCCCGGAGGCGTGAACTGGACGATTCGCACTCCCTCCGCCGGCTCGAAGTCGATGTCCAGCCGCCAGCCGACGCTCTCGTAGAACGCCTTCGCCCGATCGACGTCGGAGACGGGAACCGTGACCACCTCCAGGCGCACCTCGCCGGGCTTCGGCACGTCGCTTCCGTTAGTGCTCATTCGAGCCTCCTTCAGTCTCGGATTCAGCGCAGCGGCCTGAACGCCGCCCGCAGCTCGTTGGTGAAGATCTCCGGCTCCTCCCAGGCGGCGAAGTGGCCGCCACGCTCGACCTCGTTGAAGTAGGAGAGGTTCGGATAGACCCGCTCGGCCCAGCTGCGCGGGGCCCTGTAGATCTCGCCCGGGAAAACCGTGAAGGCAACCGGGAGGGTGACCTCCGGTGGTGGCCCCTTGCCGGCGGCCGCGGCCGCTGCCGTGGCGCGCTGGTTCTCCCAATACATCCTCGCCGCCGAGGCCCCGGTCGCCGTCACCCAGTAGAGGGTGATGTTGTCGAGGATGTGGTCCCGTGTGAGCCCGCCCGTGGGCTCGCCCTCGACGAAGGCGCGCGCGATCTTCAGGTGGCTGTCGGTGTCGTGGTCGAGCATCCAGGCGGCCAGACCCGCGGGCGAGTCGGTGAGTGAGAAACCAATCGACTGCGGCGACTGGCCCTGCTCGAGGATGTACCCCTTCCTGAACTGCGTCCTCAGCTTGTCGAGCCCCTCGTGCTCCTCGTCCGTCAACCCCTCCGGCTCGGGCGCACCGGCGAAGGCGGAGGCGACGAGCTCGTTCGGGGGCCTCCTGAGGAAGTTGAGATGGATGCCCGCCAGGCCCTCGGGCGCCTGCACCGCCATCGCGTCGCTGACGGCCGCACCGAGGTCGCCACCCTGGGCGACGTAGCGGTCATAGCCGAGGCGCTTCATCAGCTTCGCCCAGGCCTGCGCAACCCGACCCGCGTTCCAGCCGACCTCCGCCGACTGGGCGGAGAAGCCGTAGCCGGGCACCGAGGGCACCACGACATCGAAAGCGTCGGCGGCGTCACCGCCGCTTGCCTTCGGGTCCGAGAGCGGGCCGATGACCTCGAGCATCTCCACGATCGACCCCGGCCACCCGTGGGTGAGAATCACCGGCAGCGCGTGCTTCTCGGGCGACTTCACATGGATGAAGTGGATGTCGAGACCGTCGATCTCGGTCACGAACTGTGGAAAGGCATTCAGCCTCTCCCCGAGCCTGCCCATCTCGTAGTCGTCCCCCCAGTAGCGGGTGAGCTCCTCCACCGTCGTCAACTGCACGCCCTGGGAGATGTCGTCGACGGTCTCCTTCCGCGGTAGCCGGGTGGACCGGATGCGACCGCGGAGATCGTCGATCCGATCGCCGGGAACGTCGACGGTGAATGGCCGAATGTCCGTCGAGGCTGTCTTCGTCAAGTTTCTGGCTTCCATCTTCAGCTCCTCAGATCCAACCTGCGAGGGTGACTTGACGCTGCGGCAAGCCTGATCTGCCGGCGCGGTGGTCGCGCCCGTCACGCACCCTGGTTCGTCCCCTGGTCACGCCTCACACCGCCGCCCCGGCTGCAGCACGTGCCTCGACGTCGACCGGGCCCATGATCCGGCCGCCGAGGGCGAGCGCGAGCGCTGTGCCAAGGACCGCCCAACCGACGAGGACGAGGATCGGGCCGACGATTCGCTCGCCGTCGAAGAAGAGCGCAGACCTCGAGAGGTCGACGCTCGCGCCCGGCGGCAAGACGCCGCCGATCGTGCTCCAGAAACCCGGTAGGAGAGGCCGGGCGAACGGCCCACCCGCTGCGGCGTTCCCGAGGATCACGAAGACGATGATCACGAGGCCGGTACCGGCTGGGCCGATCGCTGCCTGGATGCCCGCCGTGGCGGCCCCGCTGGCGAAGATCGTCAACGCCCCGATCGCAGACATGGCGACGATGTCGCCGGAGAAGACCCCGAAGCAGGCACTCAGGAGGAGCACGCTGAGGATCCCTCCGACGACGCTGAATCCCGCCAGGGCTCCGATCCGCGCCGCCGCGCGCTGTGTGCTGCGGCTGCGCGGACTGCCGATCAACCCGATCAAGGTCGAGGCGATGTAGCCGCCGAACATCCACGCGATCACCGCGTAGAACGGCGTGGTGCCGTTCGGGTCGTTGGAGGGCAGAGGCTTGACGTCGGTGACCGCCACGGCGGGCCCGCCCTGCGCGGCCGCGGCACGGTTGAAGGTCGCGGCCAGAGCGACGGCCGTCGCTCGATTGGCGGCCGAGGCGACATACAGGCGGTTCGTGCCGGCGTCGAAGGCGCCGTAGACGTCACGATCGTCGATCGCTGCCAGCGCGTCGGGGAGGGAGGCGGCCTGACGGGCGTCCAGCGGGTCGCTGGGAAGGCGATCGAGTTGCGCCGCGACCGCGGACGGACCGACGACGTCGACGGGCACGTTGTGGGGCCTCGGGTCGTGGAAGGCGCCGACGTAGGAGAACGCGAACGCGAGGGTCAGCACCAGCGCAGGAAGCAGCACCAGCGCCACCGCCTTCGGAGTCGGGGTGGCGTTCGCGATCAACGTTCAGTGGCGCTCGTCGTAGTCAAAGCTCGCCATCGGTCCCTCCTTGCCGGTCACCACCACGGCGAGACGATCAGAAGGATCACGAGGGCCCAGATCAGCACCATCCAGTAGGTGGAGTTGAAGCCCATCAGGTCCGAGCGCCTGCGGGGCTGCGGCCGCAGGGTGTACCAGCGCCGGCCGCCACCGGTCCCCTCGTGCGCGTCCGCCATGGCCGTAGATTGACCGTGGCCCGCTCGGGTCGCGCCCGTGTGAGTCCCTGGTCCGGCCACTGGTCGCCCCTCCCCGCCCCTCGAATCTGAGTGCCTTTAAGGTGTGGATGGAAATGACATCTCAGCCGGCTAGGGGGTTCCACGACCGGCTCAACGAGCGTGAGACGCTCGGGAATCTCCTGAATGACGCGCGGAGCGGTCGCAGCGCAGTCCTGGTCGTCCGAGGCGAGGCGGGCGTCGGGAAATCGGCGCTGCTCCGAGCCGTCGCCGAGAACGCCACCGGCTTCCGGATCGCTCGGGTCGCCGGTGTGGAGTCCGAGATGGAACTGCCCTACGCGGGGCTGCACCAGCTCTGCGCCCCGCTGCTCGATCGTCTCGATGGCCTTCCGCCACCGCAGGAGCAGGCGCTGCGGGTCGCACTGGGTCTGGCCTCCGGGGCGACTCCGGATCGCTTCCTGGTCGCCCTGGGCGCGCTGACTCTCCTCGCCGAGATCGCCGACGAGGAGCCGTTTCTCTGCTTCGTCGATGACGCCCAGTGGCTGGACAGCGCCTCGCGTCAGGTCCTGGGATTCGTCGCGCGGAGGCTCCTCGCCGAGCCCGTGGCGATCGTCTTCTCGGTTCGGGAGCCCAACGAGGACCCTGAATTCGTCGGGCTGCCCGAGCTGGCCCTCGAGGGCCTCGACGACGAAAGCGCTCGCTCGCTGCTCGCGACGGTCATCCCGGGTCGCCTCGACGAGCGGGTGAGGGACCGGATCGTCGCCGAGACGCGCGGCAATCCGCTCGCCCTGCTCGAGCTTCCGCGAGGGCTCTCAGCGCGGCAGCTCGCCGGGGGGTTCGGGGTGCCCGAGCTGGTGCCACTGTCCGGCCGGATCGAGGAGAGCTTCCTCCGTCGTCTCGACGAGCTGCCCGACGAGACCCGGCTGCTGCTGCTGGTCGCCGCGGCCGAGCCCGTGGGCGAACCCGCCCTGATGTGGCGTGCCGCAACCCGGCTTGGGATCTCGAGCACGGCGATTCAGCCCGCGGCTCAGGCGGACCTGCTGGACGTCGGCGCGCAGGTGCGATTTCGCCACCCGCTCGTCCGTTCGACCGTCTATCGATCGGCTTCGGAGACGGCACGGCGGACGGCTCATCAGGCTCTCGCAGACGTCACCGACCAGGAGTTGGAGCCGGATCGCTGGGCATGGCACCGCGCGCAGGCGACCACTGGTCCCAGCGAGGAGGTCGCCGGCGAGCTGGAGCACTCGGCCAGCCGCGCCCAGGCCCGCGGAGGGCTTTCGGCCGCGGCGGCCTTTCTGGGCCGAGCCGCCGAGCTCACGCCCGAGCCCGGCCTCCGCTCCGAGCGGATGCTGGCCGCGGCACGGGCGAACCTGCAGGCCGGTGCGTTCGAGGAGGCCCTCGGGCAGCTTGCGGCCGCCCAGGCAGGGCCTCTCGGAGAGCTCGGGGAGGCACAGGTGGGCCTGCTCCGGGCGGAGCTCGCCTTCGCCCAGAACCGAGGCAGCGATGCGCCGCAGCTCCTGCTCGAGACGGCGCGAAAGTTCGAAGCGCTCGACGTGAGGGTCTCCCGTGACACCTATCTCGACGCCTGGAGCGCCGCCCTTTTCGCCGGCGAGCTGGCGACGACCGCGAGCCTCCACGACGTCTCCCGTACGGTCATGAGCGCGCCCAGGCCCGAGGGCGAGCCGCGGCCATGCGACCTTCTCCTGGACGGGTTCGCGATGGTGTTCACCGAGGGGCGCGAGGCCGCGGCACCGGTGCTCGAGCGGGCGATCGCGGGTTTCGCCGGCAGCGAGGCCTCGGCGGAGGAGGTCCTCCGCTGGGGCTGGCTGGCGACGGTTGCCGCCGTCTATGTCTGGGACTACGAGGCCTGTCTCGCGGTCGCGACGCGCGAGGTCGAGGTGGCCCGCGAGTCCGGTGCTCTCGAGGTGCTGGCCGTCGGCCTCAACATCCTCAGCCAGGCCCACAGCCTCGGTGGGGACTACACCATGGCGGCACTGTTGATCGCCGAGGCCGAATCGGTCAGGGAGACGACCGGAGCGCTCGTCGCCCCCTACGGGGCGCTCGTACTCGCGGGGTTCCGCGGCCGTGAGGAGGAAGCCTCCGAGCTGATCGAGGCCACGATCAGGGAGGCCACGCCGGCAGGTCAGGGAACCGCGATCCAGTTTGCGAACTACTCGCACGCCGTCGTGATGAACGGCCTCGGCAGGTACGACGAGGCGATCACGTCCGCGAGCACGGCCAGCGACGATACGCCCGAGCTGGTCGTCTCAATCTGGGCGCTGAGCGAGCTGATCGAGGCGGCCAGCAGGGCGCAGGACGCCGAGTCAGCCGAGGGCGCTCTGGCCCGCCTCGCCGAGCACGCACGGGGAACCGAGTCCGAATGGGCGCTGGGCATGCTGGCGAGGGGCGGTGCGCTGGTGGAGGAAGGCGATGAGGCCGAGCGCCTTTACCTAGAGGCCATCGACCGCCTTGGCCGCACCCGGCTGCTCCCGAACTCCGCCCGGGCCCGGCTGCTCTACGGCGAATGGCTGCGCCGCGAGAACCGGCGCACCGACGCCCGCAAGCAGCTGCGGCTCGCCTACGAAGCGTTCCTCGCTATGGGTGCCGAGGCGTTCGCCGAGCGCGCGCGCCACGAGCTCCTGGCGACGGGAGAGAAGGTGCGCAGCCGGCGGGACGACACGCGCGACGAGCTCACCCCCCAGGAGGAGCAGATCGCCCGGCTCGCCCGTGACGGGCTCACCAATCCGGAGATAGCCGCTCAGCTGTTCCTCAGCCCGCGCACCGTCGAGTGGCACCTGCGCAAGGTGTTCAGCAAGCTCGACATCACCTCGCGCAGGCAGCTGCGCAACGCGCTTCCGGACAAGGCCGCTGTGCCGGCGTAGCTAGTGCTGCTCGAGCGGGGCCATCGTCAGCCCCGCCTCCTTGAGCTGTTCCCAGTAGAGCTCGGCCGGCTCTCGGGGGCCCGTCCAGACGGCGGCCTTCCCGCTGTTGTGGATCTTGTCCGCGTAGCGGTAGCCACGGTCGAGGCTCACGCCGGGGATCACGCCGGCGAGGGTGTGCGCGACGTGGTCGAAGGTGTTGTGGTCGTCATTGAGGACGATCACGAGCCAATTCCCTCCCACGCCCGAGCCGGGATCGGCCGATCTGGGGCGCTCAACCGTCGTGGTCGACACTGCGCGAATGTAAAGGATCTCGGCCTGGGCGACGCAATCCGCATCGCTGTGCGGAATCGCCGACTGAGATGCGGATCCCGCTGCCTTTTCGGACTCTTCCGGATAGGATCCGCCGCCGTTCGACTCAAGAGCGCCGCTTCGGTCAGTCGAGGCCACTGGTGCCAGGCTTCCTTGCCACAGCGAACCTTCGACGATCTCTTCACCCTGGACGAGCCGCGGGACCGGCAACCCTGGTCGACCATCACCGCCCTCCCGGTTCCGGCATCGCACCTGGACGAAGAGGCCCTGGCCAAACTCCCGAGGTGATCGACCTCCTCAGGGAGGTCGCCTGGCGCTTCTTCCCCCTCCTCGCACCCGATGCCCCCTCGGAGGTGAAGCGATGAATCAACCGGAGAAACCGGCTCAGACGGATGAGCCGATGAGCCGCGCCGACCACCTGCTGATGCTCGAGTTCGGAGATCGCGACGACTGGGACGATCGGAGCCTGGAGTGGCGCCGGCTCTTCTCGGAGCTGCTCGGGACGTTTCTCTTGGTGCTGGCGGCCGCCGGCGGCGGGATCCTCGTCGGCAAGGGCCAGATCGCCCTCGGCGCGGCGGTGGTCGCCCCGGGCCTGACGGTGCTGGCGATCATTCTGTTCATGGGGGCGGTCTCCGGCGCCCACCTCAACCCGGTCGTTTCGCTGGCCTTCGCTCTGCGCGGCGACTTTCCCTGGCTGCGGGTCCCCGGCTACATCATCGTCCAGCTCCTCGGCGCGACGCTGGCCTGCCTCTTCCTGTTGGCGGTGTTCGGCAACGTCGAGCACCTGGGCGCCACGCTTCCGGGGCCGGGCTACGCGAACTGGCAGGCGCTGCTGATGGAAATCGCGCTCACGGCCGGCCTTGTGAGCGTCATCCTCGGAACGGCCTCGGCGGCCCAGAACGTCGGCGCGATCGCGGCGCTCGGCGTGGGCAGCTACATCGCCCTGGCGGGTCTCTGGGCCGCACCGGTCAGCGGTGTCTCCATGAACCCTGCCCGTTCCTTCGGCCCGGCCC
>DASTAI010000013.1:0-2536 GCA_035712865.1 Solirubrobacterales bacterium | reverse complement strand
CGCGGTCGTGTTGCTGTCCCAGATCGCGGACGCGACCACCCGGATCGGACTCTCCTCCGCCGTGCTGTCGGTCTGGAGCCGCACCCCGGCGGGGATAGCGATGGCCGCGGCAAGCCTGCAGCGAGCCTCTGCCGGCCGCTTCGCCCTCGGACTCGGCGCCAGCAGCCCGCCGCTCGTCGAGGGCCTTCACGGTCTCACCTGGGAGCAACCGATCGATCGCATGCGAACCACGATCGTCTCGATCCGCTCGCTGCTCGCGGGAGATCGCCTGCCGCTCGAGCGCGAGGGCGTGAGGCCACTGCGACTCGGCACGACACCCGAGGAGCCGGTCCCGATCCTGCTTGCGGCTCTCGCCCCAGGCTCGGTACGCCTCGCCGGCGAGGTGGCCGACGTCTGGCTGCCGTTCCTCTGGGCCCGCTCACGGCTCGCGGACGGCCGGGCACTGCTCGACGAGGGCGAGGCTCGTGCCGACAGCCCCTCCAAGACTCTGATCGCCACCAGCGTTCCGCTTGCGATCGGGGAGACCGACGAGGCCGCCCGGCAGATCGCCGCCGCCTGGCTGCTCGCCTATCTGACTCGCATGGGGCCCCTCTATCCCCGGGTGCGGCGCGAGCAGTTCGGTTACGCCGAGGCGGTCGCGGCGCTGCTCAGCGCGAACGAGGGAGGCGGGTTGCCACGGCTGCCGGCCGAGGCGGAGGCACTGGCGCGGGACGTGACGGTGATGGGTACATACGACGAGACCCCGGACGTCATCCGGGCCTGGCTGGCGTCCGGCTCGGACGAGGTCGATCTCGTGCTGCCCCTCGGCCTGCCCGAGGCCCAGCTCCGGGAGATGCTCGAGGCGGCCGCTCCGGCGGCGGTCAGCCCGGATCGGGGGCCCGCAGCGGCGTCCGCTCGTAGCGACCGGACCAGTCCGAGCGGACGTAGCCGCTCAGCTCCAGCCTGAGAAGAGCGCCCGCCAGCACCCCGGGCTCGATCCGCGCCGCACGGGTGAGCGCGTCGGCGCCGTTCGCTCCTCGCTCGATCAGGTCGAGGACCGCCCAGAGCTCGGGTTCCAGGGCCGGGCCCACCGCTACGGGGGACACGTCCCCGGCCCCGGGACCGAGCAGGGCATCGAGGACGTCCCGGCCGCCCCGGATCAGCTGCGCTCCGTCGCGAAGCAGGCCGTTGGCCCCGGCAGCGGACGAGGCGCCGACCCGCCCCGGCACCGCCCCCACCTCCCGGCTCAGGTCCTGGGCCATCTCGGCGGTGATCAGGGAGCCCGAGCGCTCCCGCGCCTCCACCACGATCGTCATCGCGCCAAGCGCCGCCATGATCCGGTTCCGCGCCGGGAAGGTCCAGCGGCGGGCGCGGGTCCCGGGCGGCAGCTCGCCGATCACCGCGCCGCGATCGACGATCTCCTCGTAGAGGCGCCTCGACCGTGCCGGATAGGCGATGTCGACGCCGTTGCCGAGCACCGCGACGGTGCGGCCCCCCGCCTCGAGGGCTCCCTCGTGCGCCGCGGAGTCGATGCCCAGCGCCATCCCGCTGACGACGACCAGTCCCGCCCCGGCGAGCTCACGGCCCAGCGTGCTCGCCATCTCGAGCCCGTAGCGGCTGGGACGCCGCGAGCCGACGACGGTCACCGCCTCGCCGAGCGGAAGGCCGGCGAGAAGGGCAGGATCGCCGCTGCCGAAGACGATGGCGGGAGCATCGCCGAGATCCACCAGGGGACCCGGGTAGGCATCGTCATGACGGCAGGTCGCCCAGGCGCCCGACTCCGCGATGGCCGCATGCATCTCCTCCGGTTCGCGCAATCCGGTTTGCCTGATGAACGCAGGGCCCTCCGAGCCGGCCATGGCACTCGCGAGCTCCTCGTTGGGCAGAGCGAGGATCTCACGTGCCCGGTTTCCCGCGGTGTTGTCGACGGCCGTGTCGATGTGGCCGGCGAGGGAGGCGACCAGCCAGGCTCGGCGAAGGCACTCCTCGCAGGCGCGCGGGACGAGGCCCCCGCTCATCCGTCCCGGCGTCGCCGGGTCTGAACGGCCTCGGAGACGTGAGCCGGGGCGATGCTCCGCTCCCCGGCGAGATCCGCGATCGTCCGCGCCAGCCGGAGGCAGCGGTCCCAGCCGCGGGCGCTCAGCCCGAGCCGGCGGTGCGCGTCCTCCAGCAGCCGACGGCCCTCGTGGCCGAGCTCGCAGTGCTCGCGCACCTCGGCGGCTGTCATCTCCGCATTGGCGCGCCCGGGACCGAGGCGCTCCGCCTGGACCCCACGGGCACCGGCGACGCGCTCACGGACGGGGGCCGAGTCCTCCACCGACTCCGCCAACAGCTCGTCGGCCGGCGGTGGATCCACACGATGCGTGATGTCGATGCGGTCGGCGAGCGCTCCGCTCAGCTTCGCCAGGTACCGCGCGACCGCGCCCGGGTGGCACTCGCACTCGCCCGAGTCCGGCCCGTTGCCACACGGGCAGGGATTGGACGCCGCCACCAGCATGAACCGGCAGGGCAGAGAGACCGTGCCCGACGTCCTTGCGATCGTGACCGCACCGTCCTC
>DASTAI010000012.1:0-16791 GCA_035712865.1 Solirubrobacterales bacterium | reverse complement strand
GCTGCCTCCGAAGTCGACGAGGACCGAGCTGCAGGACGTCGTCTACGACGCGGCCGCCCGAATCAGAACCGCGATCGGTCTCGGACGGACGGACGAGGCACTCGAGCTTGCTGACGAGATCCGCGCCAATGCGGAGAAGCTCTCGACCTATCGTGAGCCGTTGGCGCTCGCCGCCGAGGTGCTCGCGGGCGCCGGACGGCTCGATGGGGTGGAGGAGCTCGCCGAGGCCGCGCTGGCCCACCCCACCGACGCCGGCGCGGCCTACCTCGATCAGATCGAGGGGCTGCTGGCGTCGGGGCGTGGCGAGCACGAGCAGGCGGCCACGAGCTTCGGCGTGTTCGTGGCCGCGGCAGCGGACGCCGGCTATCCGCTGGTGGAACTGCGCGGACGAGGGCTCAGGGCCGGGGCCTGGGCGGCCGCGGGCAGGCTCGACGAGGCCGCGGCGGAGCTGAGAGCGGTGGTGGACGAGGCCGACCGCGCCGGGGCGCGAGCGATCGCCGGCGACCTGCGAAGGACAGCGGCCGAGCTCGACATCGAGCTGCCGCCGGCTCCGGATGAGCCTCGACCGGAGGCCCGAGAGGCGGCCGTCATGCCGCAGGGAGAGCGTCTCGTCACCTCGCTGTTCGCCGACGTGCGGGGATATTCCGAGCTCGGCGAGAGCCTGGCGCCGAGCGCGCTCGCCGAGAGGGTGGCGATGCTCTACCGGCTGGCTCGGGTCGCGGTCGAGCGCCGCGGCGGCATCATCGACAAGTTCGCCGGCGACGCCGTGATGGCAACCTTCAACGTCGCCGGCACGAGCACCGAGCACACGGTGGCGGCACTCGACGCAGCGCTCTCGCTTCGGGACCGGGCGGCGATGATCGAGCTACCCCTCGGCATCGGCATCGCCGTTGGACCCGGAGTCGTCGGCAGGGGCGTCGGGGACGACAACATCGCGGTGACGGGCGAGGCGACCAACCTCGCGGCGCGCCTCCAGGCGCAGGCGGGCGCGGGCGAGATCCTGCTGAGCGCCGAGGGCAACCGGCGGGCCGCGGACTGGCTCGTCGACCACGGCATGGAGACCACACGCGAGCAGCTCGAGCTGAAGGGATTCGCCGAGCCCCAGGTCGTCCACCGCCTCGCCGCCCGGAGCGCGGTGGGAATGGCGTCCCGTTAGCCTTACTCGGGGATGGCGCTCTCGAACGTCTCAGGGTTCCCGCGCATCGGCCGCAACCGCGAGCTCAAGTTCGCGACCGAGGGCTACTGGCGCGGCCAGACCTCGGCCGAGGAGCTGGCGGCGACCGCCAAGGCGATCCGGGTCGAGAACTGGAAGCTCATGCAGGATGCCGGGATCGATCTGATCCCCTCGAACGACTTCTCCTACTACGACCAGGTCCTCGACACGATCGCGCTCGTCGGCGCCGTCCCCGAGCGCTACGGGTGGGAGGGCGGCGAGGTCGACCTGGACACCTACTTCGCTATGGCGCGCGGCCGGCAGACGGACGACCAGGACGTCACCGCCATGGAGATGACCAAGTGGTTCGACACCAACTACCACTACCTCGTCCCCGAGCTCGGACCCGACACGACCTTCTCGCTCTCGGGCTCGAAGCCCTTCGACGAGCACGCCGAGGCGATGGAGGAGCTCGGGATCGACACGATCCCGGTCCTGATCGGCCCGGTCAGCTTCCTGCTCCTCTCGAAGCCGGCCGAGGGTGTCTCCGAGCGATTCGAGGCCGTCGATCTGATCGAGCCCCTGATCGAGGTCTATGGCGAGGTGATCGAGAAGCTCGCCGAGCAGGGCGCCACCTGGGTGCAGCTCGACGAGCCCTGCTTCGTCGAGGATCGCTCCGAGAAGGAGCTCGATGCGCTCAGGCTCGCCTACGAGGAGCTCTCCAAGGTTCGGGAACGGCCACGGATCCTGGTCAAGACCTACTTCGACCATGTCGGCGACGCCTACGGGGTCCTCCGCGACCTGCCGATCGAGGGCGTCGGACTCGACTTCACGGGTTTCATCCATGAGGAGGGGAGCGGTTTCGGTGACGCACCGTTCCACGAGCACGGCGGCCGCCGCAACGCCGAGTTCATCGCGAACCAGGAGGGGCTCGGCGACAAGTGGCTCTTCGCGGGCATCGTCGACGGGCGCAACGTCTGGCGAAACCACCTGGAGCACTCGCTCGACGCGCTCGACGGGCTGAACTCCCACACGGAGCAGCTCATCGTCTCGACCAGCTGCTCGCTGCTGCACGTGCCGATCGACCTGGAGGCCGAGCCGTCCGGCGTCGACGCCGACCTCGACGACGAAATGCGCTCCTGGATGGCCTTCGCCGTCCAGAAGGTCGGCGAGGTGGTCACCCTTGCGAAGGGGACAGCCGAAGGCCGCGAGGCGATCGCCGACCAGCTCGACGCTAACGATCGCGTGAGGGATTCCAGGCGCCTGTCGGACCGCACCAGCAACAAGGAGGTTCGGGCCCGTCTCGAATCTCTCGATGAGGAGCACGACCGCCGCAACAGCCCCTTCGAGGAACGCAAGCAGGCCCAGCGCGGGATCGACATCCCCGAGCTCTTCCCCTCGACCACGATCGGCTCCTATCCGCAAACCGACGAGATCCGCCAGACGCGAATGAAGCTGAAGAAGGGCGAGATCGACTGGGCCGCCTACAAGGAGGCGATGCAGAGCGACATCGAGAAGGTGATCCGCTTCCAGGAGGACGTCGGCCTCGATGTGCTCGTGCACGGCGAGCCCGAGCGCAACGACATGGTCCAGTACTTCGGCGAGCAGATGGAGGGCTACGTCTTCACGGAGAACGCCTGGGTGCAGTCGTACGGCTCGCGCTACGTCCGGCCCCCCATCATCTTCGGCGACGTGCTCCGGCCCTCGCAGATGACCGTCGATTGGATCACGTATGCCCAGTCCCTCACCGAGAAGCCGGTCAAGGGCATGCTCACCGGCCCCGTGACGATGCTGGAGTGGTCATTCGTTCGCGACGACCAGCCGCTTGCCGACACCTGCAGGCAACTCGCTCTTGCGATACGCGACGAGGTCGAGGACCTCGAGAAGGCCGGGGTCCAGATCATCCAGGTGGACGAGCCCGCGATCCGCGAGGGGCTGCCTCTCCGGAAGGATCGCTGGGACGAGTACCTGGGCTGGGCGGTCCACTGCTTCCGTCTCGCCACCTCGGTGGCCAGAGACGAGACTCAGATCCAGACCCACATGTGCTACTCGGACTTCGGTGACATCCTGGAGCAGATCCAGGCGATGGACGCCGACGTCAACCTGATCGAGGCTGCCCGCTCGCGGATGGAGCTGCTTCACGACTGGGAGCGGACCGGCTATCGCAACGACATCGGACCGGGTGTCTACGACATCCACTCCCCGCGGATCCCGAGCACCGAGGAGATGGTCGAGTTGCTCCACGAGGCCGCGCGAGTCCTCCGGCCCGAGCAGATCTGGGTCAACCCCGACTGCGGCCTCAAGACCCGGACCTGGGCCGAGGTGGATCCCAGCCTGCGCAACATGGTGCAGGCCGCGAAGCAGATGCGCGAAGAGCTCGTCCCGGCCTCGTAGCCGGGCTTTGCCGACTCCTAACCATCGCTTGGCCGTCGCCTAAAGGGGGTCCGGGCAGACTTGGGTGGCTAACCCGACGGCAGGAGGAATCGGCATGAGGAAGAGAACCTGGATTATCGCGGCGCTCGCCGCACTGGCCATCGCCGCTATCGCGGCGCCGGCCGCTCAGGCCCGCAGCTTCGAGGGCGCGATCGTCGCCAAGAACCCGAAGGCGAAGACCTTCAAGATCCGCGAGGACGAGCGCGGCGGCACCTTCAAGGTGAAGGTCAACAAGAAGACCGTCTACCAGGGCATCAGCGGCTTCAAGGCGATCAAGGTCGGACGCACCGACCTCGAGGTAGTCGCCCAGAAGTCGGACGGGCGCTGGATCGCCTCGAAGGTGGAGACGCGCGGCGGCTCAGGCGGAGGCGGGAAGGACGACTAGCGTCCGAGCCTGCGGCGCCAGTCACGCGAGTTGAAGAACTGCGTGATCTTGCGCAGCGTCGCCCGGCGGTCGCTGGTGTACGGGAAGTAGAGCGGCTCGCGCTTGCCGCCGAAGCGGGTGATCACCAGCGACTCCGGGCGGACGAACTTCTTGATCCCGTACTCGCCGTGGCGGAAGCCGATGCCTGAGTCCTTCCAGCCGCCCATCGGCACGTCCGAGGCCAGGAAGCCGACCAGGACGTCGTTGACGTTCGCGGTGCCGACCTCCAGCCGGCGGGCGACGGCCTCGGCCTGTCGCTTGCTGCCGAAGACCGACGCCGCCAGCCCGTAGCGGCTGTCGTTGGCGAGCCGTACCGCCTCGTCGGCGTCGCGGACCTTCATCACCCCCACCACGGGGCCGAAGCTCTCGTCGCGCATCACCGTCATCGAGTGGTCGACGTCGGTGAGCACCGTGGGCTCGAACCAATCGCCCGGGCCCTCGCCGCGCTTGCCGCCGGTGAGCACGGTCGCACCGTGCTCCCGGGCGTCGTTCACGTGGGACTCGACGATCTCGGTCTGCTTCGGGAAGGTCATCGCTCCGATGTCCTTGCCGTGCTCCGGGCCGTCCATGCCCTGGTTGAGCTTTTTCACCTCGTCGGTGAAGCGCGTCAGGAACTCGTCGTAGACCGGATCCTCGACGTAGATGCGCTCCGTGGAGATGCAGATCTGGCCCGAGTTCGCGAACGCTCCCCAGGCGGCGGCGTTGGCGGCCCGCTCGACGTCGGCCGTGCGCAGGACGATCAGCGGGTCCTTGCCGCCGAGCTCCGCGCTCACCGGGGTCAGGGTCTCGGCCGCGCGGGCGAGGACCTTCTTCGCCGTGCGGTCCGAACCGGTGAACTGGACGAAATCGACCTCGTCCACCAGTGCTGATCCCGTCTCACCCATGCCGTTGACGACGTCGAAGACGTCGGGGCCGCCGATCTCGGACTTCCAGGCCTCGACGATCTCGCCCAGCCCCAGCGGGGTGATCTCCGAGGGCTTGACCACGACGGCGCAGCCTGCGACCAGGGCGGGGATCGCGTCGCCCAGAGAGAGGATCAGCGGGAAGTTCCACGGGCTGATGACGCCGACGACCGGATAGGGGCGGTAAGTGACCTTGAGCTTCTTGACCTTCATCAGCGGCGAGTGCGCCGGGACCTTCTCGTCGCCGATGTAGCGGCCCGCCTTCTTTCCGTAGAAGTTGATGAGGTCAGTGACGTAGGGGACCTCCCCCATCGACTCGGCGCGGACCTTGCCCGTCTCGCGCTGCATCGTGTCGGCGATCTCGTCCTGGTGGTCGAGGAGCCAGTCACGGAGCTTGCCGAGCCACGCGGCACGCCCCTTGATTCCGAGCTGCTCCCAGGCCGGCTGATTGGCGCGCACGCGCGCGACGGTGGCGGCGACCTCGGCGGGGCCATCGATCGGGACGTGGGCGATCGCGGAGCCGTCCGCCGGGTTGATCACCTCGAAGGTGTCGCGGCTGTCCTGGCTCCCGGCGGCCTCGCTGACGGTGTCGATCGCCATCTCTCTCCTCCTCGCCCGTTTCGAGCCACTCTAGCGGGGCTGGCTGCCCAGCCAGCCTGGGCCTGCGAATAGTGACGATCGGCACTGTCGACCGCTTGGAGTAAGCGCCGAGCGCGATTTTCGACACAGGGACAAACACCGCACGCTCCCTCCCGCGTACGGTGCGCTCGGATGACCAGGCGCGAATTGAGCACCCGCATGATCGAGGCCGTCCTCGACGGCGAGGGGCTGCAGGGCGTCGCGGAGCTCGCCGCGGCGGAGGCCGGCGGGCCGGTGGTCATCGCCCTGCCGCCTCGAGGCCTGGCGGCCCGAGCGCCGGGCGGAGGAGAGCTCAACGGGCTCGCCGAGTACGCCAAGGCGCGGGTGGCCGACACCGTGGCCAGCGCACCCGACCCGATCGCGCTCGAGCGCTCGATCGAGGCCGGCGGGCGGACAGTGGGCGTCGTCCTCTTGCTGGAGGACCCCGCCTCCGACGGCGACGAGGAGCCGGTGCTGGTCGACCTCGACGAGGTCCTGCGAGCGGCCGCCCTGGCCGCACTCGCTGAGGTCGCGGTGGCCGACGCGCGCGAGGACGCCGAGCGCAAGATGCGCGGCGGGCTGATCGAGCAGCTGCGCTCGCATGAGGTCAACACTGCGGAGGCCACCAGCAAGGCTGCGCGACTGGGCTGCGATCTGGGGCGCGGGGCGATCGCGCTCGTCGCCCAGATCGAGTCGGCCTCGCCGAGCCACGCCAGCGCACTCGTCGAGGGCGAGTACGAGGGCTCGCTGGCGGACCTCGCCGACGGTCGGCTCTACGCGATCCTGCCGGGGCGCGGGGGAGACGACGCTCCCGAAACGACCCTCCGGGCGGCCGGCCGGATCGCGAACCGCCTGCGCAACCACGGCGTGGCGGCGGTCTCCTCGTTCTATCCGGACCCCGGCGACCTCCACCGGGCGATCAGGGAGGCCGAGCTGGTGCTCGACGTCATCACGCGCGAACCGGCGATCGCGGAGGCTCTCGAGGAGGGGATAGCGGCGAGTGGGGTCTACCGGCTGTTGTTCAGGGCCCTGATCTCGGATCCCGAGGAGGTGCGGAGCTTCTACCGGGACACCGTCGAGCCGCTGGTCGGCTACGACGACCAGTACCGCACCGACCTGCTGGGCACTCTCGAGAAGTACCTGGCGAGCGACTGCAACATGAACGCGACGGCACGGGCGATCTTCGCCCATCGGCACACAGTGGCCTACCGGCTTGAGCGCGTCAGGGAGCTCACAGGCCTCGACCCCCAGATTTCCGAGGACCGGGAGCGGCTCGGACTGGGCATCAAGGCCTACCGGATCCTGGCGCCCGCGCTGCCCCGGTAGCCGCGACTAGATCTCCTTGCGGAACGGCACGAGCCGGTAGACCGAGCCCTTGCTGTTCCTGTTGATCCCCCGCTCGGTGAGCACGTAGATGTGGCCGGCATTGTCCTCGCCGAGCGAGGAGAGGTAGCGAATGTTGAAGCGGAAGCTGCGCTGCTTCCCGGCGCGGCGGCCCAGCCGCGGCCGGAAGCCGTAGAGCTTGCCGGTGCAGTAGTCGGCGAACATGTAGTCCCCGACGATCTCCCTGCCGCGGATCCTGGCGAGCCGCGGATCGCGGACGACGTAGCCCCCGGTGACGGCGCAGCCGGGATCGTGTGGATACGCCAGGGCGGGGAAGACGACGTCCCTGCGCGGGATGCCGCCGTGGAAGACCGCGAAGCCCTCGTATGCCGGCCAGCCGAAGTTGGCCCCTCGGGACCTCGGGATGGGCAGGTAGTCGATCTCCTCGTAGCGGTTGTTGCCGACGTCGCCGATCGCGAGCGAGTCGGTGGGGCGATCGAAGGAGAACCGCCGGGGGTTCCGCAGGCCGTAGGCCCAGATCTCATCCCGGCCGGGCCGCCCCACGAACGGGTTGTCGGGGGGGATCGTGTAGGGGCTGCCGCCGCTCGGGGTCGGATCGATCCGCAGGAGCTTGCCGAGCAGGAGGTCCAGATTCTGCGCGTTCCCCGCCGGATCCCCGGCCGGACCGCCGTCCCCGGTGCCGACCCAGAGGTACCCGTCCGGCCCGAATGTGATCAGACCCCCGTGATGGGCGGGGGTCGGCTCCGGGATAGTGAGGATGGGCCGGCGGGAGCTGGGATCCGCGACCAGGCGGTTGTCGGCGCTCCGTCGGTACTCGTCGACCTGGAGATTGTCCTGACGGTCGTTGTAGGAGACGTAGAAGAGGCCGGTCCGACCGTAGTCAGGCGGGAAGGCGATCGCGGCCATCCCCGGGTCGCCGGTCGGCCCGTTGTGTTTGACCAGCCGGTGGATGTCCAGGAACGGGCGCTGGAGCAGGTGATCGTCGGCGATGATCCGCACCGCCCCGCGCTTCTGGACCACGTAGAGGTTCGACCTCTGGCCCGGCGGCTGGGTCAGGTAAACCGGCTGGCGCATGCGGGCAACCCGCTCGAGGGTGACGAACTTCGGCCCGAGGGTCCGTCCCTCCTGCACCGCGATCCCGACCGTCGCCGCGCCGATCGCGACGAGGGCAGCGACGAAGGTCTCGATCCGGCGACGGCTCAGGGTGGTCCGAACCGTACGTGCGTCAGCGGCGCCGCGGGGCAATCCGGTAGACCGGGCCGTCGAGCGAGGTGGCGAAGAGCTTCCCGTTCGCGGTCTCACCGAACGAGCTCAGGTTCCGCACCCGGAGGCCGGTTCCCCGGTCCTTGCGGGCTCCGCCGAGGCGCGGGATCAGCGACCGGATCTGGCCGGTGCAGAAGTCCCCGTAGACGTAGCGGTGGAACAGGGTGCGGAGCTTCCTGTCACGGACCACGTAGCCCCCGATGATCGCGCAGCCGGCCCCGCTGATGCTTCGGACCTTGATCGGCTTGACGGTGCCGCTCGGCGTGGGGGGATGGGCCCCGGAGAAGGGCGCGAACCCCTCGAAGTCGTTCCAGCCGAAGTTGGCGCCGGCGGCCGCCGCCAGGGGCAGATAGTCGATCTCGTCGAAGCGGTCCTGGCCGACGTCGGCGATGGCGAGGCGCGGCTGACCGGGAGCGCTGACCAGGTCGAACGAGAACCGGTACGGATTGCGGAATCCCAGCGCGTAGACGCGGACCGCGCCGGAGGCGGGATCGATCTGCAGCAGCTTGCCGAGACGCGAGCTCGGGTTCTGGGCGTTGTCGGGCTGATCGCCGGCGCCCCCGCCGTCCCCGGTGGCGGCGTAGAGGAGGCCGTCGGGCCCGAACTGCAGCTGGCCGCCGTTGTGGTTCGACTGGTTGGGGTGCGGAATGACGACGATCGGCCGCAGCGTCGCGGGATCGGCGTGGCGCCCGTCTGGGTCGGCCCGCATCTCGGCGATCACCAGGTCGCCGGCCCCGTTCGTGAAGTAGACGTAGAGCAGCCTCGACGCCGCATAGTCGGGGGAGAAGGCGACCGAGAGCAGTCCACGCTCCCCGCCGGTTGAGACCGATCCGCCGATGTCGGTGAAGGTGGGCCGCTTGCGGGCCTGGAGCAGGCGTATCCGCCCACCGCGCTCGACGATGACGGCGCCTGCGACGCCCGGGGCCGAGGTGACATACGTGGGGCTCTGAAAGCGGCCGACTCGCTTCAGCTTCAGCCGGGGCTTCGCGTCGGCGAAGCCGACGTTGAGAGCGATTGTCGCGATGGCCGCGAGGGCGATGGCGATGGTGAGGCGCCTCATTCGGCGAGACGGTAGACGGGTCCCTCGAGCGACACGGCGTAGATGTGGCCCGCGTTGTCCTCGCCGAAGGAGGAGAGGCTCGATACCTCGAGGCCCAGTGACCGATCGTCGCGCGCCTGCGGCGTCGCCGGCACGAAGCTGCGCAGCTCCCCCAGGCAGAAATCGCCGTAGACGTAGCGGCCGTAGAGAGAGGGCAGCCCGCGGTCGCGCACCACATAGCCGCCGGTCACCGAGCAACCGCCATCGTCGTGGCTGTAGGTCAGGATCGGGGCGACGGCGTTCGGGGCGGTCTGGTCCTCGTTCAGGCGATCGTTCCCCTCGAAGGCAGACCAGCCGAAGTTGTTGCCGCAGGTGCGACCTGCGGGGACGTAGTCGATCTCCTCCATGGCGCTCTGACCGACGTCACCGATCAGCAGCGCGCCGCTGGCCCGGTCGAAGCTGAAGCGCCAAGGATTCCTCAGCCCGTAGTCGCAGATCTCCGGTCGTGCCCCCTCGCCGAGGGGCCCCGGTGAGCGCACCGTGTAGGGACTGCCCCCTGTGGGGTGGGGGTCGATGCGGAGGATCTTGCCGAGCAGCGAGTCCGTGTTCTGCCCGTTGCGCTCGGGGTCGTCGGCGATGCCGCCGTCCCCGGTGCCGATGTAGAGCTGGCCGTCGGGTCCGAAGAGAAGCAGGCCGCCGTTGTGGTTGGAGGCGAAGTCGGCCATGTGCAGGATCAGTCGCTCGCTGCCAGCATCGAACGAGCCGTCCGCAGCGAGCGTGAAGCCGACGACGTACTGGTCCTCGTCCTTCCCCGTGTAGTACGCGTAGACCTCGCGTGAGCTCTGGAAGTCGGGTGGGAAGGCGATCGAGAGGAGGCCCTGCTCCTCGCCACCTGAGGTGACCTTGTCGGTGATGTCGAGAGCCGGTGTCGAAACCACCTGCCCATCCCGGACGATGCGAACCCTTCCCTGCCGTTCGACCACGTACAGGTCCTTGCCGCCGGGGGGTTGGGTGACGTAGTCGGGCTGGTCGAAGTCCCCGACCTTCTCGAGCCGCACCTGCCCGTGTGGCTGCTCCGCGGCGGTGCCGGCGTCGTTCGAATCGGACCCACCGCCGCAGCCGGAGATCAGGGCAGCCACCGCCACCGGGGCGAGGATGGCAAAAGGGGCGCGAGGGCGGCTCATCGCGCCATAGGAAACACAAGGGCGGGACGCTCGGTGCGCCCCGCCCTTCGGGATCCGAACCGGTTGCGGCTCGGGGCTAGTCCGGCAGCGCCTCCAGCATCGGATGCGTGAGGCCGTGCTCGGCGCAGAGCTCCGGAACGGTCTCGGGCTTGAAGTAGTGCCCGTAGTGCGCGCCAAGCTCCGCCAGCTCGTCCGGGTCGAACTCGCCCGCCATCAGAGTCGCCAGCTCGTCGAAGAAGTGCTCGAAGCCCCCCGGAGCGATGATCTCCAGGATCCGGCAGGGCGCGTCGTCGGGGTTCCAGAAGGTGTGCCACTGGCTGCGCGGCTTGAACGCGAAGTCGCCGGCCTCCGCGTAGACGACGTCGTCACCGAGCTTCGCGCCCATGCGGCCCTCGAGGACGAAGCTGTACTCGTCCTCGCGCTCGTGGATGTGCAGCGGTGCGACCAGCGTCTTCGGCGGGATCGGGTGCTCCACGAGGGAGAAGAGGCCACCCGTCTCCTCGGTCCAGGCCATGAAGCGCACGCCGACCGAACCGAGGTCCACGGCCTTTCCGTCATCGGGCCCAACGATCCGGGGCCCCTGGCTCGCGTCGAAGCGAATCCTTCCTGCCTGAGCCGCAATCTCCATCTCCTTCTCCTTTTCGCTCAACAGCCTGTTATCCGAACGCGGGCACTGTATCATTCTGATTAACGGTATGTCAACTCAAAAGACGAAGAACCGGAAGTACGAGCTCAAGGCGCGCGCCGAGAGCCAGGGGCGCACCCACCGGCGGATCGCCGAGGCGGCCGCGAAGCTCCATGAGGAGGTCGGCCCCGCGGAGACGACCGTCGCCGAGATCGCGCGGCGGGCCGGGGTCAGCCGTCTCACCGTCTACAAGCACTTCCCCGACAACGCCTCCCTGTATCCGGCCTGCTCCGCTCACTACCGGTCCGAGCACCCACTCCCCGACTTCGGGGCCGCCCTCTCGGTGGACGATCCCGTCGAACGGGTGCGCTCGCTCCTGCTGACCGTCTACGGCGGCCTCTATCGCGAGCAGTGGAGGATGATGCGCAACCTCCAGCGGGACCGCCGCCTGGACCCGGCCCTGGATGAGTTCATGCGGGCGAACAGCGACGCCGCACTGGCTGGCCTCGCCGATGCCCTCACGGCCGGCTTCGACCTCGGTCAGGATCGCGCCGCACGGGTGCGCTCGATGGTGCGGGTGGGACTGGACTTCTGGACCTGGGAGCGCCTCACGGGGGAGGGTGCCGACGACGAGCAGGCGGCCGACCTGATGACAGAGGCGATCGCCGCCGTGGCGGGGGCCGGCGCTACTGCCCGTTGAGCTCCGACTGCTGCTTCTGGGTGCCCGCCTGGCCGACGATGTCGCTCGGCTTGATCGGCACGACCTTGCCCGAGTCGGTGACCCTGGTCTGCGGCGGCGCACTCGAGATGCGCACCACGAACTCGCCCTCCGGCACCGAGCCGTCCGCGGTCACCGCCTTGGCCTTGCCCTGCAGGCCGGCGGCGACCCGGTAGTGGACGGTGTAGGTCCCGGCCTGCACGGGGGTCACGTTCCAGACCATCGCGCGCGTCGCGTTCGCGGCCAGTGAGCCGAAGCTGAAGGTGTCCGTCTGGGCGGCCTCGGCTCCGGCGGACGCGGTCTCGCCGGCGAGCTTCGGGTAACCCGTTTCGAGGATCCAGACCGGCCGGAACGGGATCGCGAGCCCCTGCTGATCGGAGCGCACCGAGAAGGAGCCCTGGGCGGTGGGCAGGCTGTCCGATGAGCCCGCCTGGGCCGTGGTCGTGGTCCCGGTTGACGTGGAGCTCGACTCGCCGGTGCTCGCCTCCGAGGTCGTGAAGACCGTGATCGCAAGGTCCGGGATCGTCTTGTCGCCGGTGTTGGCGACCGACAGGGTCAGGTTCGTGTTCTGAGCGAGCTTCTGCTTGCTAGGGAAGTTCGCGCTTACGACCTGGACCGGGAAGTTCCCCTCGGGCTCGTTCGCGTCCTGCCGCTCGCCGCCGCAGGCTGTGACCCCGAGCGCTGCAAGCGCTACCGCCACCCCTGCGCAGACACGCTTACGTGCCCTCAAGCCAAGGGCTGTCGAGGCGCTCTCCTCCAAAGGCGCGCGCAACATAGCACGCACCCTACCCTCGCCTTTGCACTTCGGAATCGTGATTACCGGGGCTGGTTCGAGCGACCGTTTGTTGCTGGGAGGTTGCACTGTGGGTTGTGGGTGGCGCACGGCCCCCTCATCCCATAATCTTCCTCTGAGGAGAGATGGTCAGATCTGTAGCCGACAGGGCGTTCCTCCCTGCTAAGTCGCTCTTCGAGCAGGTGGGGGACATGATGATCTTGACCGCGAAGACGATCGTCTCCGCGATCCGTCCGCCCTATCCGTACGGCGGCGAGTTCATCGGGCAGTTCCTCTTCGCCCTCCAGCTCTGCTGGTTCCCGATGATGATCTCGACGCTGGCCTTCGGCTTCGGGGCGCCCGGGCTGCAGGCGGCGAACTTCCTCTCTCTGTTCGGCGCCCTCGACCGGCTCGGCGGCTTCTTCGTGCTCGCCTCCATCCGCGAGTTCGCGCCCTTCGTGACGGCCGTGGTCGTGGCCGGGGTTGCCGGCACCGCGATCACCGCTGACCTCGGCGCGCGGAAGATCCGCGAGGAGCTCGACGCCCTCCAGGTGCTCGGCGTCGATCCGATCAAGAACCTCGTCGTGCCCAGGTTCCTGGCGCTGATGCTGATCACCGGGCTGATGGACATCTACGCGCTGATCTTCGGCATCGTCGGCGGCATCGGGGCGGAGCTGCTCTACAACGAGCCCTTAGGAGGCTTCTTCGCCACGCTCTTCAACAACGCCTCGGTCACGGACCTGTGGGGTTCGGTGCTCAAGACGACCTTATTCGGAGCGATCATCGCAATCGTCTGCTCCTACAAGGGGATGACTGCGTCCGGAGGCGCCGAGGGGGTGGGCCGTGCCGTCAATGAGGCGGTCGTCATCGCCTTCATGGGCGTCTTCGCGTTCAACTACGTCTTCACCCAAACGCTGCTCGCGACGCATCCCGAGCTCCAGGTGATCAAGTGAACGCTGGCTGGTTGGCGGTCCCGCGGGGCTGGCTCAACTCGATCGGCGAGATCTTCGGCTTCTGCGCTCGTGTCGCGGGGCTGGTCTACACCGGCCGCGTCTTCCAGTTCTTCGGCGAGGCCCTGCGCCAGACCGGCATCCTGATCCTCGGCTCGACGATCGTCATCTGGGGCCTGGTCTTCATCCTCGGCCTCCAGTGCGGCATCGAGGGCGCCTACTTCAACCGCTCCGTCGGGGCGCCCGCCTACGCCGGCGTCTTCGCCGCCTGGTGCGACCTCCGTGAGGTGATCCCCTACGCGTTCGGCTACATGCTGGCCGCGAAGGTGGGCACCGGGATCGTGGCGGAGCTCGGCGCCATGCGGATCTCGGACGAGATCGACGCCCTCGAGGTGATGGGTGTTCCGCCGGTGACCTTCCTCGCCGCCACGCGCCTGCTGGCCGCCTGGATCGCCTTCCCCTTCATGTACCTGGCCGCCGTCGGGATCGGCTACTTCGCCAGCTGGCTCGCAGTCGTCGAGCAGATCGGAGATGTCTCCTCCGGCGGCTACTTCCTGATCTTCTGGATGTTCCAGAACCCGCCCGACCTGTTATTCAGCTTGATCAAGGGCATGGTGATGGCCACGGCCATCGTGCTCGTCGGCTGCTACTACGGCTACACCGCCTCGGGCGGACCGGTCGGGGTGGGCACGGCCACCGCGAAGTCGATGGTTCTGAACATCGTGCTCGTGCACCTCATCGGGATGCTCGGAACGCTCGTCTTCTGGGGGGCCAACCCGAGGGCGCCCATCGGAGGCTGACCCTGCGACCGGAGCGGGTCGCGGTCGCCCCTGCCTAAACTCAGGTCAGGAAACGCGCAAGGAGGAGTGATCACAGTTGGCTGAAGAGAGAAGAAGCCGGGCCCAGCAGATCGAGGACGAGGCTCGCGGCCGCGACACGGACGGCGACGAGCCGATCCAGGACGACCCCACCGCCGACGAGGCCGACGCCGATGCCGAGGCCGTCGAGGCGGGCGATCCGCTCGCCGCGCAGGGCTACGGCGAGGAGGACTTCTCGCAGCGCGACTACATCATCCCCGGGGTCGAGGCCGACGACCCGGAGCCCTACAAGTGGCACACCGGCAAGAAGCGTGACCACGGCGGCGAGGACGCGATCGAGATCATCGATCTCGTCAAGCAGTTCGGCCGCACGCGGATCCTGAACGGCTGCAACCTCGGCCTTCCCGACAACATGATCTCGATGGTGCTCGGCCCTTCGGGCACCGGGAAGTCGGTGCTCATCAAGCACATCGTCGGCCTGCTCTATCCCGACTCCGGCGACGTGCTCGTGCACGGCGAGTCGATCCCGAACATGACCGACGACGAGCTCTTCGAGGTCCGCAAGAAGTTCGGCCTGCTCTTCCAGGACGGCGCGCTGTTCGGCTCGATGAACGTCTACGACAACACCGCCTTCCCGCTCCGGCAGCACACCGACAAGAGCGAGGACGAGATCGCCGAGATCGTCAACCGGCGACTCCGCGAGGTCGGCCTCGCCGAGGCGATGTACAAGATGCCGAACGAGCTCTCGGGAGGGATGCGCAAGCGCGCCGGCTTCGCGCGCGCCCTCGTTCTCGACCCCGCCATCGTCATGTTCGACGAGCCGGACTCGGGCCTCGACCCGGTTCGCACGGCGCTGCTCTGCGAGCTGATCCGCGAGGTTCACGAGGAGAACGGCGGCTGCTACCTCGTGATCAGCCACGACCTCGGTACCGCGCGCCGGATCGCCGACTTCATCGCGGTGCTGTGGAAGGGGCGGATCGTGGAGTCCGGGCCCTCGGACGAGCTCTTCAACTCGAACAACGAGTTCGTCAGCCAGTTCCTCAACGCGGACGTCAAGGGCCCGCTCGCGATGGATTAAGCGCGGCCCGTGGCCGTGCCCGAGTTGCGATCGCGCGAGGTCAGCGCCAACGGCGTCGAATTCGCGGTGCTCGAAGCCGGCTCGGGACCGCTCGCGCTCTGCCTGCACGGGTTCCCGGACTCCGCCCACACCTGGCGGCATCTGCTGCCGGTCCTCGCCGAGTCCGGGTTCCACGCGGTGGCGCCGTTCATGCGCGGCTTCGCGCCCACGGCTGTGCCCGGCGACGGCTGCTTCAGCCTCGGCGCGCTGATAGCCGACGCCAACGCGCTGCACGACGTTCTAGGCGCAGACGCGGAGGCGGTGTTGATCGGCAGCGATTGGGGCGCGGAGGCGGCCTACGGGGCGGCGGCGTACGCGCCGGAGCGGTGGCGCAGGCTCGTGACGCTGGCAATTCCGCCACTCTCGATGGACGCGGAGCTCTTCACCGACTTCGACCAGCTGCGGCGCTTCTTCTACATGTTCCTCTTCACGCAACCGGTCGCCGAGATGGTCGTGTCGGCGGACGAGATGGCCTTCATCGATCGGCTCTGGGCGGAGTGGTCACCCGGGCACCACAGCGAGGAGAACCTCGCGATCGCCAAGGACTGCATTCGTGAGCCCGACCACCTCGCCGCCGCCCTCGGCTACTACCGGGCGGCTCTCGGAGCGCCGGCCGAATCGTGCGCGAAGTTCGCGGCCGAGCAGAGCGTCCTGGCAGAGGCCCCTTCGCAACCGACTCTCTACCTGCACGGGGACAGGGACGGATGCATCGGCGTGGACCTGGTACGCGATGCGGAGGCGGCCCTGTCGCCCGGCTCGCGATTCTCGGTCGTCGAGGAGGCGGGCCATTTCCTCCAGCTCGAGCGCCCCGAGCTCGTCAATGCGGAGATCCTGGACTGGATCTCGAGCGAAGAGCCGCCGTCGTAGCACCTAGCGCGAGCTTCATATTGCGTCCCTAACCTGCGCCTCGTGAACGCGGGGAGATTCTTCGAGAGGGTGGCCGGCGTTGCCGTCCGCTGGCCCTGGCTCGTGATCCTGCCGATCGTGGCGCTCACGGGCGCCGGGATCTTCGCCGCGACCCGGCTCGACACCAACGCCGGCACCGACACGCTGGTCAGCAAGGGCTCGTCGGAGTACAAGGCGACCCAGGACTTCCACGAGAAGTTCGGTGACGAGCCGGTGATCGTCCTCGCCAAGGAGGACCTGCGCAAGCTGGTGCTGACGAAGGACCTGGAGCCTCTCTTCGAGCTCGAAGAGTGCTTCGCGGGTGGGACCCAGCTGGCTCAGGCGCTTCCCAAGAAGACGAAGCAACCGTTGCCGCCGGTCTGCGACCGCATCGCACGGCTCCACCCGAGCCGTTCCGTCTTCGGCCCGGCCACCTTCCTCTATCTCAGCGTCGCGGGTATCCAGCAGGCGCTGCAGGGCCAGATCGGCGGCGCGACCCAGCAGGCGAGGGTGGCCGCCGAGCAGGCTCGGAGGGCGGCCGCGAAA
>DASTAI010000011.1:0-22203 GCA_035712865.1 Solirubrobacterales bacterium | reverse complement strand
AGGCACCCGGCCTGAACAGGCCCAGACGTTCGCCGACCCGCTTCACGTGGACGTCGACGGGGATCTCGGTGCGGCCGAAGGTGAAGAGAAGGACCACGGCGGCGGTCTTGCGCCCCAGGCCCGGCAGTCCGGTGAGGAAATCGAGCGCCTCGTCCCGAGGCGCCTCGGCGAGCCAGTCGAGGTCCGGCGGATCCCCGAGCTCGCCGAGGATCTCCTGGATCCGGGGTGCCTTGGTGGGGCTGAGCCCGCCCGGCCTGATCGCCTCCTCGACCTCCTCCGTCGGGGCGTCCCTGACCTCCTCCCAGGTCGGAAACCGCTCGCGCAGCCGGCCGTACGCGACGTCACGGTTGTGGTCGTTGGTGTTCTGCGAGAGCACGCCGCGAACGAGCTCGGCGATGGGGTGCCCATGCGGCTCGTTCACCGGCTGTCCATAGAGCTCGCGCAGCCGGTCTCGGATGGCAAGCACGCGACGACGCGACGGGCGCCGCCAGCTAGGATCCCGCTTCGGGATTCGCGGCGGCTTTCCGGAGGGAACGGTGGCGGTCGTGCCGTCAGCTAGAGCTATCTTGGCCGGCAGAGGCACGGCAGCGAGGATATTCGGGCCCTCGCCCGTCTCCCGCTCCGCTCGTTCGAACCCGAAGAAACCGGGAAAGAAGAGTGGCATCGGTCACGAAGGTGTAACCACTGGGTTATTAGAATTCTGCGGTCGTGCTCTCCCTGATCAACAGAATCGGCAACTGGCTCCCACACGGCTACGGCGATGCCGCGAAGCAGCTCAGCTTCTTCGTCCTCGCCGAGCTCAGCTACGAGGCCGTGCGCGGCATCGCCGATGGCGCGCGCGAGCAGGCCTTCGTCAACGGGGCGAACGTCATCTCCCTCGAGAAGAGCCTCCACACCTTCTTCGAGCCGAGCCTGCAGTCAGTCTTCATCAATCACGACTGGGTGATCGATTTCGCCAACTACATGTACATGAACAGCCACTTCGTGGTGACCACAGCATTCCTCGTCTGGCTCTACATCTTCCGCAACCAGAACTTCTATTTCGTCCGCAACATGTTCGTGGTGGCCATGGCGCTGGCGATCGTCGGCTACGCCCTCGTCCCGACCGCGCCCCCGCGGCTCTTCCCGCAGGAGGGCTTCGTGGACACGATCACCGACTTCGCCCAGGTCAATCATGATTCCGGCCTCGTGAAGCTCTTCATCAACCCCTACGCCGCAATTCCCTCCATGCACGTCGCCTTCTCGACGATGATCGGGATCACCGGTGTCCTCGTCTCGCGGCACAAGATCACCAAGTTCCTCTGGGCCGCCTACCCGGTGCTCGTCTTCTGGGTGGTCGTCGTGACCGCCAACCACTTCTGGATCGACGGTGCTGCAGGCCTGCTCGTCGCCGCGCTCGCAACGCTCGCGGCGCGCTCCCTGGCCCGCGCCCGTCCAGCCGTCTGGTCCTTCCGCCCCGCGACCACTTGAGCGCACGAGTCGCGCTCCGTCGCTATGGCGAGCCGGGGCTGATCGCGGCTGCTCTCAGCGTCGCGTACCTGATCATCCAGCCGGATAGCGCGGACCACGCTGCCCAGGTCTTCCGCTCGGGGTTCTTCGACAGTCAGGGCGTGGCCGCCTGGGACAACTTCTGGTTCGGCGGCCATCACATGCCCGGGTACGGCCTGATGCTCCCCGCGCTGGGCGCGCTGATTGGGCCGCGCTGGGTGGGTGCGATCGCCGCGATCGCCGCCTCGCTCCTCTTCTCGGCGATCGCCTACGAGCGATTCGGCGACCGCGCTCGGCTCGGGGTGGCGTGGTTCGCCACCGCGACCTCGATCAGCCTCTTCACCGGCCGCCTGACGTTCGCACTCGGGGTCGCCGTGGCTCTGGCCGCCGTCTTCGCGGCGCAGCGAGACCACCGCCTACTGGCCATCTTCTTCGCCGCGCTCACCCCGCTGGCGAGCCCCGTCGCCGCGCTCTTCCTGGCCTGCGGGGTGATCGCGTACTCGGTGGCGGAACGCACCCGCGCGGGCATCGACCTCGCCGTGGTCACCGTCGGGATGGCGCTGCTGATCTCCTGGGCCTTCCCCGAGGGAGGGACCGAGCCGTTCACATTCTCGAGCTACCAGCCGGCCATCCTGGTGACGATCGCGGTGTTCCTCGCTCTGCCGAGGGACGAGCGAATCCTCCGTTACGGGGTGGCGGGCTACGCCCTCGCCCTGACCGCTGCCTTCCTGATCCAGACGCCGATGGGCGGGAACGCGACCCGGATGGGCGCCCTCCTGCTCGGCCCCGCCCTCGCCTTCGGGCTCTGGCGCCGCCAGCGGTTCTACCTCGTCCTGCTGGTCCCCGTGCTGATCTACTGGCAGTGGTCGCCCGTCGTCAGGGACCTCGAGCAGGTGAGCGCGCAACCCTCGGTCAAACCCGGGTTCTACGCCCCCCTCGTGGACTTCCTGCGGGGACAGCCGCGACACGATGCCTACCGGGTCGAGGTCCTGCCGGAAGAGCACCACTGGGAGTCCGCGTATGTGCCGCGCGGCATCTACATCGCCCGCGGCTGGGAGCGCCAGCTCGACCGTAAGCTCAACCCGCTCTTCTACCAGTCGGCTCCGCTGAGCGGCCCGCAGTACCGCAGCTGGCTCGATGATCTCGGTGTCGGCTACGTCGCCGTCCCCCACGCGCCCCTCGACTACGCGGCCCAGCCCGAGCGCAGAATGCTGAAGCGAGGGCCGCCCCGTTACCTTGACCAGGTCTACAAGAGCACCGACTGGACGGTCTACAAGGTCCGCAACCCGTCGCCGCTGGCGATCGGCGGCAAGATGGTGAAGCTGCGGCCGCAGGGCTTCGTCGTCGACACGAGCGCACCGGGGACCGTTCTCGTGCGGGTGCACTGGACCCCCTACTGGTCGATCGAGCAGGGGACCGGCTGCGTCGAGCAAGCCCCCGGCGGCTACACCATGCTCGACGTCGAGACCCCGGGCCGCTTCCGGGTTGGGATCGACTTCTCCCCCGTGAGGGCGATCAGCACGGGTCCCCGCTGCCACGAGGAGCCGGCGATCCAGTACGGCTCCGCCGGCAGCAGCCCGCCGTCGACCCCACACGGGCGGGGGCGCTGATGGACGGCGCCCGCCGGGCCGCCGACGGCGCCCGGAGGGTCGGGTCACGCCTGTTGCCGCGCGGTCCCCTCGATCTCGTCCTCCAGCTGGCGTTGCTCGCGGCCGTCTACTGGGCGTGGCGGCACGCCAGGGGCGCGGTGGACGGCAGCATGGGCCTCTCCTTCTCCCACGCCCGCGACCTCGTCAGCGCGGAGCGCTCGCTCGGCTTGCTGATCGAGCCGAGCGTGCAACATTGGGCCGTCGCTGCCGGCTGGCCCGCCGACGTCGCGCGCTGGGGTTACGCGAACCTCCATTTCAAGGGCAGCTGCCTGATGCTGGCGGTGCTCTACTTCGGCTATCGGGGCAGCTATGGCTTCGTTCGCAACGCCGTCTTCGCGGCGATGGCGATCTCGGTGATCGGGTACGCGCTCTTCCCGACCGCGCCACCCCGCTTTCTGCCCGAGCTCGGCCTCGATCCCTCGAGCTCGGTGACGGGGAACAACCCGCTGCTCTCCAACCCGGGCGATCCCCTCTTCAACCCATTCGCCGCGGTTCCCTCGATGCACGTCGGGCTCTCGGTCATTCTGGCCGGGTCCCTGGGCCTGCTGGTCCGCTCGCGGCCGCTGAAGGCGATCCTTTTCGCCTATCCCCTGCTGATGACCTACGTCGTGATCGCGAGCGGCAACCACTTCTGGCTCGACGCGGTGTTTGGGCTGATCACTGCGGTGCTCGCGGTCGGCGTCGCTATGCTCCTCGCCCGGCTCAATTCGGACTGGTCCTTCGGTTCGTCGACCCGCAGCGCTCCGACCGGCGACCTCGAACCGCAGCCAGAGCCCGAGGCCGCACCCGCGTAGTCATGAGCATCGACCAGCGAGACCTGCCCGCCAACGGGACGCCACCGCCCGGCAGGGGCCCGACCACCGCCGCCGAGTTCTCGGCCCTGATGCGGAATCGACTGATCGAATCTCGGCTCACGCCGAACGCCATCTCGATGGTCGGCCTGGTCGGCAACCTGGCCGCGGCCGTCCTGATCTGGCAGGGCCTCTACTTCCTCGGTGGCGTCGCCTTCATCATCGGCTCGGTGATGGACACGCTCGACGGGCGCTACGCGCGCGCGTCGGGCAAGGGAACGCTCTTCGGCGCCTTCCTCGATTCCACGCTCGACCGGATCGAGGAGGGCATCGTGATCGCCGCGATCGCGTACCGGTTCGCACTCATGGGAGACGAGTTCGCGGCCGCGATGTGCGTGGTGGTCGTGCTGGGATCGCTGATGGTCTCCTACACCCGGGCGCGGGCGGAGGCGCTGGGAGTCGAATGCAAGGTGGGGTTGGCCACGCGCCCGGTCCGGGTAGTCATACTTTCGATCGGCCTCGTCTTCGCGAAGGGAGCTGGGATCTTCGACGCAGATCTACTGGCACCGGCGATCTACGTCATGGCGGCGCTGACCGCCATCACCGTGGTTCAGCGTGTCTGGCACGTCAGGAACGAGCTCAAGCGAACCGGAGCCGAGGTCCAGCCGACGCCCTCGCCCGAGGCGGTTCCAGCCGAGGACGTGTAACCACGCCCCGGCGCAAGTGTGGTTTCAAAGCCAAGTTTTCGTACCCAGGAGGATTTCCCAGAGATGAGCACCGTGAATGGAAGAGCGAACGGCGCCCGCCGCAACGGCGCCCGGGACGACAAGGTCCGGGTCGCGATCGTCGGCGTCGGCAACTGCGCGAGCTCTTTCGTGCAGGGCGTCCAGTACTACAAGGACGCCGACCCCGCCGAGCAGGTCCCCGGACTGATGCACGTGGACCTCGGCGGCTACCACGTCAGGGACATCGAGTTCACGGCCGCGTTCGACATCGACGCGGACAAGGTCGGCAAGGACCTCTCCGAGGCGATCTGGTCCGGCCAGAACAACACGATGAAGTTCTCGGACGTGCCGAAGCTCGGGGTCAAGGTCCATCGCGGCATGACCCACGATGGCCTCGGCAAGTACCTCAAGGAGAAGATCACGAAGGCCCCCGGGGAGACGGCGGACATCGTCGGCATCCTCCAGGACACCCAGACGGACGTCCTGGTCTGTTACCTCCCGGTGGGCTCCGAGCAGGCCACCAAGTGGTACGTCGAGCAGGCCCTGGCGGCCGGCGTCGGCTTCGTCAACTGCCTGCCCGTCTTCATCGCCCGCGAGGACTACTGGGACCGGCGCTTCGAGGAGGCCGGGTTGCCGATCATCGGCGACGACATCAAGTCCCAGGTCGGCGCCACGATCGTGCACCGGCAGCTCGCGAGGCTGTTCGCCGACCGCGGCGTGCGCATGGAGCGCACCAGCCAGCTCAACGTCGGCGGGAACATGGACTTCTACAACATGCTCGAGCGCGAGCGGTTGGAGTCCAAGAAGATCTCCAAGACCAACGCGGTCACCTCGATCATGGACCACGAGCTGCCGCCCGAGGTCGTCTACATCGGCCCCTCGGACTACGTCCCGTGGCTCACCGACCGGAAGTGGGCGCACATCCGCGTCGAGGGCAAGGCCTTCGGTGACGTGCCGCTCAACCTCGAGCTCAAGCTCGAGGTGTGGGACTCGCCGAACTCGGCGGGCATCGTCATCGACGCGGTGCGGATCGTCAAGCTGGCCCTGAATCACGGGCTCGCCGGCCAGCTCGACGGCCCTTCGAGCTACCTGATGAAGTCGCCGCACAACCAGCGGCCCGATTCTGCGGCTCGGGAGAGGACCGAGGAGTTCATCGCGAAGTACGCGCGAGAGCGAGGAGTGCCCGCCGGCAAGGGGAAGGCCAAGGCCAGGGCGAAGTAAGCCCGGGGCGACTGCACGCTGTGAAACGGGGGCTTCGGCCCCCGTTTCTTATGCTGGGCCCGTGGCCGCCGAGTCGCTCGCCATCGCGCAGGTTTCGCCCCACCCCTGGGGGAGGCGGCACGAGATCAACGAGTTCGTCGCCCGAACCTCCGCCGAGCTGGCCTCGAGGGGCCATCGCGTCCTGATCATCGCCCCGTCCGATTCGCGCCAGGCGATTCGAGACAGCCGGAGATTGATCCGCCAGACACAGGCCGATCCGGCTGCCGTCTGGAAGGGCGACAACCCGCGCGTGATCGCGATCGGTCAGAGCATCCCGCTGCCGAGCGGCCCCCGCAGGCGTCCCGCTCCGCTGCCGGTCGACGTCAGCGGAGCCCTGGAGCGCCTGCTGGAGAGCGTCCCGCTCGACATCGTCCACGTGCACGAGCCTTTCGCCCCCAGCACCGGCTCCGCCGCCCTGCGGCATTCGGTGTCTCTGAACGTCGCGACCTTCCACGAGCCGGTGGAGCGGGTCCTCTCCACTCAGGTGGCCCGGATGCTGGTCGAGGTCTTCTTCGGACGCATCGACGCCCGCACCGCGAGCAATGAGGCCACCGGCGAGCTCCTGCAGCGCTTCTTCCCGGGCCAGTACGAGCTGGTCAGGCCGGGCGCGGACGTCGAACAGCCCGCGCTGCCGGCGCCGCCCTCGGGCCGAGTGCGAATCGCCTATTGCGCGGAGGAGGAGCGCGGGGCGCTGCGGCTGCTGCTCCGCGCGCTGCGGAAGCTGCCCGACGATCTCGACTGGGAGGGGGTCATCTGGTTCGACGGACCCACCGACCCACTTGCCCGCGTCAGTCGCCGGCTGAGGGAGCGACTGCGCGTCGTCAGGCCGCGGGACGGAGAGCCGGGCGAGTTCCTCGCCGGCGCCGATATCGCCTGCCTCGCCTCCGGCGGCGTCCGCGCGGCACCCGGTCTTCTGCGCGAGGTGTTCGCGGCGGGCGCGGTTCCGGTCGTGTCCGACCTCATGCTCTATCGCGAGTTGGTCGGAGATGGGCAGCGGGGGCTTCTCTTTCCACTGGGGGACGTCCTCACCCTGACGGCGCAGCTCGAGCGCCTCTGTCGAGATCCCGCGCTTCGCTCCGAGCTCCGGACCGCCGCGGCCTCCAGCGACGAGGCACGGCCCTGGCGTGTGGTCAGTGATGACGTCGAGGCGGTCTACCGGCGATTGGCCTCGAGGAGGCACGACGGGGCGGGAAACGCCGAGCTCCGCAAGCGGCTGAGCGACCGCTCCTTCATCCACTGCGACCTCCACATGCACACCGACCACTCGCCCGACTGCGCGACGCCCGCCGAGGTGCTGCTCCAGACCGCGAAGCAGCGGGGGCTGGGCGCGATCGCGATCACGGATCACAACGAGATCTCTGGCGCGCTGGAGGCGCGAGAAATCGCTGCCCGGGTCGGTGGCATCAAGGTGATCGTGGCCGAGGAGGTGAAGACCGCCCACGAGGGTGAGGTGATCGGCCTCTTCCTGAGCGAGCGGATCGAACGCGGCATGTCGATGGCGGAGACGATCGCCGAGATCCGGCGGCAGGGCGGCCTCGTCTACGTTCCCCATCCGTTTGACCGGCTGCACTCCGTCCCGGACTACGAGAACCTGCTCGAGATCGTCGAGGACATCGACATCCTCGAGGTTTTCAATCCGCGCGTGACCCTCTCCGCCTTCAACGAGGAGGCAGTCAGGTTCGCCCGCAAGTATCGGATCGTCCCCGGCGCCGGATCCGACAGCCACGTCGCGCAGGGGCTCGGCAGCGTCAAGATCCGGCTGCGGGACTTCGAGGGCCCCCAGGAGTTCCTGGAGTCGATGCGGGAGGCGGACATCGTCCGCAAGCACAAGAACCTCGTCTACGTCCAGGCGCTCAAGTTCCTGCAGACCAGCGGCGGCCGCGGCGGGCGGTCCCTGGCGGCGCGCGACGGCGGTCAGGGGACGCGCAATCGGGGCCGCTCGGCGAGCAAGAGTTGATGCACTCGCAAGGGGCCGGGGCGGGGCCGAAGAAGAGGCAAGGCGCCGTGTCATCCATAACCGACGACGAGATCCGCGAGAAGTACCTCGAGCGCGCGATCCGGGAGCTGAACGATCTTGGCCGCGAGCTCTCGGAATGCGCCGACTGCCCGCGCGGCAATGTGATGCCGGTGCAGGGATCCGGCCACCCGCAAGCCGACATCCTCATGCTCAAGGGCTCGGCGACGCCTTCGGAGATCGAGGAGGGCGTCGCCTTCTACGGCCGGGCCGGGAACGCGCTGATGAAGAGCTTCAAGCGCCTCGCGATCGACCCGATCGTCGTCTTCGGCACGCTCTGCGCGAAGTGTCCGCTCACCGATCCGACCCAGGCATCGGAGACCTGCGTCGCGCGTGTGGCCGAGGAGATCGCGATCGTGCAGCCGCGGATGATCGTCGTCATGGGAGAGGAGGCCCTGAACACTCTGAACGGCCTCGATCTCCCCCTCGCAGAGCAGATCGCGGTGCTCGAGGGCGAGGTGCAGCGCCTGACCCCGACGATCGACGCTCTCTTCGTGCCGGACATCGACGACTCGCTGGACACCGACGACGCGAAGCAGCGGTTCTGGTCGGCCTTCCGGGTCCTCGGAGACTGGTACGACCGGCTGCCTCCGTACTAGGCTCCGCAGCAGTGGAGTTGGAGGAGCGGACCATCGAGCAGCTGCCCGATCGCTGCGAGTCCTGCGGCGCCCGGCTCACGGACGTGGAGAAGCAGAATGTCCTCGCCGAGGGACCCGCCGGCGGCCGCGTCCTCTGCACCACCTGCGCCGCCGAGGTCGTCCCACTGGCGGAGGACGAGGAGGACTTGGAGGGCTAGCCTCGGCGCTTCGACCGGAGGCTGCAGCTGGTGTGCCGGTGGACGCCGGAGTTCGGCGGGCCGACCGTCACCCTGATGTTCCGCCGGCCCGGGCAGGCGATCACCTTCAGCACACCCGCCTTCGCCTTCGAGGCGATCGCGCCGCCCCGCACCGAGGCGCGATAGCCCTTCGGGTACCGCGCCGCGCCGAGGAAGATCTCGCTCTGGCGCGACTTGAGGGCAGCCTTCGAGCTCTTCCTGGCACGCCGCGCGAAGCTCTTCCCGGCCGGGCCCCTGGTCGAGTAGGTGAGCCGGAGGATCCGCGTCGCCGGGTCGAACCGCCACCCCTTCGGCGTCCCGGCCACGAGCTGCGGGTAGGGCTGCGACAGGACGTCGAGCTTGGCCTGCTTGACGTTCGAGCCGGTCGGGGGCTGGCCCGGGTCGACCACCACGGCCTGGACGCCTGAACCGGAGGTCGTCGGGTCCTGGCACTCGCAGTAGTGCCAGTACTCCCAGGAAACCATGTGCCGGTCGGCCAGCGCGACGTTCATAGAGATCGTCCCCAGGTCGTCGGTGGCGCCGAACTCGCTCAGCATCAGCGCATCGCCGGTGGCCGAGGCGCGCTTGTCGGCGTTGGAGAGAACGTGATCGGCCTGTTGGTCGCAGGGCGCGGTGCCGTAGGGGGGCACGGCGGCGGTGGAGCAATAGAAGTGGAAGCTGAAGCCGGCGGAGCGGTCGCCTTGCGAGGGGAGGTTGGTGTCGGCGCCGAAGTTGAAGAGGACGTTCGGCTCGTACCAGATCAGCTTCTGACGGTCGACGGCTCGGATCTGCCTGAACACCCGCGCATAGAACGGCCCCATGGCGCCCTGGTCGAAGGCGGGGCAGCCGCTCAGCGTCAGACAGCTCGCCCAGGGCGTGCCCGGCCAGGGCTCGTTGAGCAGGTCGAAGCCGACGGTCTCAGAGTTGGACGCGAACAGCGACGCGACATGGGCCCAGGCTGCCGCGTAGCGGTCCTGCAGGCCGACCCCTCCTGGGCCCGGGGAGTCGGCCCAGAAGTGGTCGAAGGCGGCGATTACGGCCGGCATCCCGAAGTAGTTCCCCGGGAAGCCGAGCTGAGGCTGGTTCGGCAGGCCGTCGTCCTGGACCGCCCAGTCGGGCCAGCCCTCCCCCTGGAAGCGCTCGTTGTACATGTCCTGGTGGAAGTCGAGCTGGCTGAAGACGCCGTGCTTCGCCAGGGTCGACTCGGTCGCCGCGATCCGGTTGAGGTAGCCGTCGTCGTAGGCCCCGGGAGAGGGTTCGACTCCGGCGTAGATGAGGCCGAGACGGACGACGTTGAACCCGTTGCGATGGAGGAAGGCGGCGTCGTCGGCGCCGAAGCCGGACGCGGCCGGGTAGTAGGGCGGGCGCTTGTAGACCATGTTGACGCCGTGCAGGATCACGACGCGGTCCTTGGCGTCGGTGATCCAGCGGCCCGAGTGGCCGAGCGGGGTCGTCGGCGCCGCCTGGGCGGTACCGGCGAGCAGGGCGCAGGAGAGAAGCAGGGTGACACCCGCGATCGGGCGCCGCACGTCGCTAGACCCCCGGGGCCGCGGCCTCTGCCAGCGCGGACATGTCCTCGAAGGTGGCGCTCGTCAGGGCCCTGACCACGACCGTGTCCAGCGCGCGGTAGCGAGAGAGCTCCTGCTGTGCTTCGCCGGCTTCGTCGGCAGCCACGCCGACGGTCCCCTCGGGAGCCTCCTGCCGGTCGAAGTGGCGACGGTAGCCCTGGTGCATGTCGCGGTAGAAGGATTCGTCCTTTGCGAGTCGTGCCTCGGCGTCGGTGCCGACGGCGGTTCTCACGTAGCCGAAGACCGGCGGCGGCTCCCGGCCCGCCTCGCTCGCCCCGTCCTGCACCCATCCTCGCGCCTGGGCGGCGAACTCGGGCGTCATCCAGTTGAAGAAGACGCCGTCCCACTCGGCGCCTCCGAAGGCCGACATCCTCGGGCCCATGGCCGCCAGCACGAGGCGAGTGCCCGGCAGCGTCTCCCGCAGCCCCGGGAGCGCCTCGCGCATCGTGGTCAGCGGCTTCTCGGTGAAGCCCGCGCCCAGCCCCAGCCAGAGCCTGTCGCGGTCGAGGCCGAGGCGGTCGATGTCAGCGGCGATCTCGTCGGGCGACTGTCGGTCCAGCGCGATCACCGCGACGCCGAGCTCGATCCGGTCGGAGCCCTTCGCGTATTCCGCCAGCGTCTCCAGCCCCTTCGCTCCCGGATGGTCGTTCGACCACATCGAGCTGTAGCCGAGCTCCTGGCAGCGCCCGGCGAGAGGGCTCGCGACCTCCTCGCCGATGCCCGCGGTGACTCCGAACCCCCTCATCACCCGGTCTTCTCGAGCAACGCCACGCACTCGATGTGCGGGGTCTGGGGGAACATGTCGACCGGCTTCACGCGGCGCACCCTATAGCCGGCCTCAGCGAGCTGCGCGGCATTCGGGGCGAGCGTGGTCGGGTTGCAGGAGACGTAGACGATCCGGGGCGCGTCACATTCGATCAGGCGCCGCACGACCTTCTTGGAGAGCCCGGCGCGGGGCGGGTCGACGACCACGAGGTCGGGTCTCCCGGCCTCCACGAGCAGCGGGCGGATCTCCTTGCGCGCGTCGCCGGCGCGGAAGCTGGCGTTCTCGATCCGGTTGCGCCGGGCGTTCTCCTCGGCGTCGACGATCGCCTCCGGGACGATCTCGATGCCCCAGACCTCCCCGGCCCTCGACGCCAGGCTCAGCCCCAGCGTGCCGATTCCGCAGAAGAGGTCGAAGACCCGCTCGCGTCCGGTCAGTCCCGCCATCTCGGCGGCGATGCCGTAGAGGCGCTCGGCCATCTCCGTGTTCGTCTGGAAGAACGCGTTGTGCGAGATCCGGAAGCCCAGGCCGCAGAGCTCCTCCTCGAGGTACTCCTCGCCGAGGACGCCGGTCGGCCCGACCGTGGCGTCACCCGGCCCCTCGACGATCGTGTGCAGGTCCACGGGCGGTCGCGGGATCTCGGCCGCTGAGGTGACGAGTCGGCTCTGCAGCTGTCCGGTGCGCCGGCCCTCGCGAACCACGAGGTTGCGCAGCACGCCTTGCCGGGAGCGGCGGTCATGGGCGGGCAACCCGGCCGACCGGGCCCAGTCCCGGAGCTCGTTGCGAATCATGTTGTTCCGCTCCGAGGCGAGTTGGCAGTCCTCCGCGTCGATGATCAGGTCCCAGCGCCCACGCGCGTGGAAGCCGAGGACGAGCTCACCCCGGTGCTCCCCGAACGAGTACTCCAGCTTGTTCCGGTAGCGCCACTGCTCCACAGCCGGCTCGATCTGCTCCAGCTCGAATCCCTCCACCCCGCCGAGCCGGACCAGGGAGTCCTCGACCTGCGACTGCTTGTGATGGAGCTGCTGCTCGTAGGGCAGGGACTGCCACGGCGCCCCCGGGCATGGTTCGCCGCCGTGGTCGCAGCGCGGTGGCACCCGGACGGCGGAGGGACGGAGGATCTCGCTGGTCGAGGCCTCGGCGTAGCCTCGCTTCGCCTTCGTCACCTCCACGCGTACACGGTCGCCGGGGAGGGCGCCGGCGACGAAGACGACATAGCCGTTACGCCTCGCGATGCCCCTGCCGCCGTAGGCGAGGGACTCGACGTCGAGATCGAGAAGCTCGCCGCGGCGCGGACGCTCCTCGGTGTCGATTTCCGGGCACATGCCGGCCTATCGTTGCAGCCGCCCGGTATAGGCTTGCCCCGCACTCAAGAACGGGTAGCGCCTGCGGCGCGCCCTCGCATCAACCGACCAGGAGGTCACGGTGGAGGCAAGCGGAAGCGGTGCCAGCGGCGGCGAAGGCGGCGGTGACGGCGGCGTACGAGATCAGGTCCAGAAGGCGATCGACGACCTTCGCGCGGCCGGTGAGAAGGCGACCGGCGACGTACGGTCGCGGATCGACGACGCCGTGTCCCAGCTGCGCGACGTGTCGGGCGACGTGAGCAAGAGCGCGTCCGATCAGGTGTCGAACTGGCGTGACACTCTCGACAACGCGACCCAGGACGTTCGCAAGGAGCTGGCGAAGCTGGCCGTGCGGGCTCAGAGCTCCACGGATGCGCTCGACGAGCTCTCCCAGGAGATCGAGGACCGCCGCAAGTCCCTGCAGTAGCCCAGGCGGGCTATTTGTCGAGCTTGCGCTCGACAGCCTGCAGGACGCCCTTGCGCGACTTGTTTCGCCGCTCGTAGTCGCGGACCTTGCGCAGCTGCGCGGGGCTGAGCTCCTCCAGCCGCCTGTCGACCTGCCGAACTGAGAGGTCGTCGTACGCGGTGATGGGGAAGCCGGGGACTCGGGCGGCACGGCGCACGCGGTCGGCGCCGGCGAGTGGCTTGTCGAGCTCCTTCACCGCTCGCTTGCGCGCTCGCTCGGCGCTGGTTTCCACCTGCTGGCGTGCCTTCTGCGCACGCCCGCCGACCTCCTGACGCGCTCGATCGGGCGCCTGGCGAAGCTGCGCCAGGAGCCGCTCCAACTGTCCGATCAGGTCGTCGGCCTGATCCCGTCCGCGCGTGATCAGCCGGCCGACGATCTCGTCGGCGTCGGTGCGGGTCATTCGGCCTCGTCGCACGGCGTCGTCGATCACGTCCTGAAGGCGATCCCGCGAGATGGTGACGCTCTTCTCGAGCGCGTCGCGGAACGCCTGCACGCTCTGGTCGGTCCGTGAGCTGTCGGCGGACCCGCCGCTCTTCTTCTTCTTCTTGCCCTTGGCTTTGGTCTTGGTTGCCATGGCGTGACTATCCCACACCACGCCACGTTCCAATCACGGGGTTGTGATCGGAGAGCCGGATCTGCAGGCCGGTTTGCGGATCGAGAACGTCGCGCGCCTCGGGCTGCAGCGCCGCGGGGTGCTCGACGAGCTCCAGGCCGCGCACGAGCAGGTGGCTGAGACGGTCGGGCGCCGTCCGGGGGGCGAGACCGAAGCGCTGCTCGAGCTGGTCGAAGACCGCGCTCGCCTTCGGCCGCACGTTGAAGTCCCCGCCGAAGACCAGGGGACCGGTGCCTGCGAAGGCGGTGGCCCGCGCGGCGGCGTCCAGCAGCTCGCGCTCGGCAGACGGCGGGCTCGTGCTGACGTGCAGGTTCGCCACACAGAGGCCCGACTCCAGCCTGGTCAGGGCCATGACGCGTGTCTCGGGACGGCGAGTGAGCACCTCCCTGCGGCGCTCGGCCACCGGGCCGGCTCCGGGCCGGACGAGCGTGGTGTTCGAGCCCCCTTCCCAGGCCCCGAGCAGGTCGGGGCGCCAGCGGCCGATCAGGGAGGTGAGGGGTTGAGCCCAGTTTCGCCCGCTGAAGGCTCGGTGCGCCTCGGCACCACAGGCGACTGCCATTCGCGACTTCCAGGCCGGAGGGAACTCCTGGAAGATCGCGACGTCCCAGTCGATGCCGCGGATGAAGCCGGCGAAGAGGTCGAAGAGATCCCAATTCGTCTGCTCGTACCTCTTGCCGAGGCGAGGGCCGCGCCGCAGATTGCCTTTGTGGGCACGGACCTGCAGCTCGCGCTCAGGGGGCCAGTCCCTGCCGTGGAACACGTTCCATGTCATCGCGGTGAGCTGCACGGCCGTAGTATCGGTCGCTTCATGGTTCCGCCGACTGCACGGCTGCCCGCGAGCGACTTCCTCACCGGCGAGGAGCTCGATCGCGACGACTTGATCGCACTGCTCGACCGCGCCGAGGAGCTGAAGCGAGGGCGCCAGCAGGGCGAGGGCCGAGGCTCACTCGGGGGCCGCTCGGTGGCGCTGATCTTCGAGCAGCCCTCGACGAGGACCCGAGTCTCATTCGAGGTGGGCGTCGCCGAGCTCGGTGCGACGCCCGTCGTCCTGCGGGCCGACGAGCTCCAGCTGACGCGCGGAGAGTCGATCGCCGACACCGGTCGCATCCTCTCCGGCTACCTCCATGGCATCGTCATCCGGTCCGGCTCGGACGAGCGGGTGTGGGAGCTGGCCGAGGGCGCGAGCGTGCCGGTGGTCAACGGCCTGACTCCCGAGCATCACCCCTGCCAGGCGCTCGCCGATCTCCTCACCCTGAGGGAGCGCTTCGGCGAGCTCGAGGGCGTCCGGCTCGCCTACGTCGGCGACGGGAACAACGTCGCGCGCTCGCTGGCGATCCTCGGGCGGACTGCAGGGATGAACGTGGTCATCGCAAGCCCGGACGGCTATCGAATCGAGGAGGAACTCGCTGAGTCAACGGACGATCCGCGGGAGGCCGCCGCGGGGGCGGACGCGATCTACACGGATGTCTGGGTGAGCATGGGCGACGAGGAGGAGCGCGCGAGGCGTCGCCGCGATCTCGCCCCGTTCCAGCTCAATGAGGAGCTGCTGGCGGCCGCTTCTGAGCGAGCGGTCGCCCTGCACTGCCTGCCGGCGCACCCCGGCGAGGAGATCACCGCTGAGGTCCTCTACGGCGAGCGCTCCGCCGTCTGGGACGAGGCGGAGAACCGCCTGCACGCTCAGAAGGCCCTGCTCGAGCGGCTGCTGGACCGCTGACTCAGCTCAGCCGTCGAGCGGCTCGCAGACGACCACCGGGATCCGCCTGCCGGCCACGTCTGCCCGCTGCTGATAGTCGTCGTATCCGGGATAGAGCTGCGTCGCCAGCCGCCAGAGGCGCTCGCGATCGTCTCCGTCCGCCACGCCCGCGCGGTAGCTGCCTCCCCGCCCGCTGGCCCAGAGCTCGACCTCCGGGTTCGCCCTGACGTTGTGGAACCAGGAGGGGTGCTTCGCCTTTCCCGTCTGGGAGGCGATCAGGACCACCCTGCCGCCGTCGGTGAAGTAGAGGAGCGGCGTCGTCCGCTTCCTGCCGCTCTTGGCTCCGGTGTGGCTGAGCAGCACGGTGGGTGCGCCGCTCGGCATCTTCAGGCGTCCGCCGCTCGCCCGGATCAGAACCGGGTCGACCTTGTTCGCGACGTTCAGCGCCATCCAGCCGCCGAATCTGCTCTTCGCCAGCCAGCGCGTCGCGCGTTGGATCGGATTGCGCGGCGTCTCGGGATCGAAGTCGGGCACCCGTGCCACAGGGGGAGCCTAGACTGGCTCTGGGCCCCGTGGTGTAACGGTTAGCACGCGAGGTTTTCAACCTCGTAGCGCGGGTTCGACTCCCGCCGGGGCTACTTCACCAGGGAGCGACGGCAGCGGCGCACCTGCTCGGCGATCGCCCGGGCCCGCACCATGTAGCCGGTGGCGTTGGGATGGACGCCGTCGGGACCGAACCAGCTGCGGTTGTGCGCCGCGATCGTGGCCCAGTCGACCACTCGCAGGTGGTCGTTGCGGCTGGCGATGCGATTGAGCACACGGTTGTAGCCCGCGTAGGTCGCACCGCCGACCGCGGGCCGCACGATGTTCGGCCAGACCACGCAGGTCCTCCTGCCGGCGGAACGCAGCGACTTTCGCACGGCCGCCTCGAAGCTTCCGGTGGCTCGCGGATCGTCGTTCGTCCCCAGACTGGCTACGACGACAGGGGGGAGCCTGTGCCCCCTTCTCGCCAGCTCGGAGGCTCCCTCCGGCGCGTGCTTGGAGATCGAGACCGAGCTGCGGACCCTCCAGCCGTGGAGATAGCGAGGCAGATACGGCCTGGTCCCCACGGCGAGCGAGTCCCCGACCACGAACAGCCGCTTGCCCGGTGCATGCCTCGAGGGCGCCTTGGCCGCGAGCGCCGCGGGCGAGATCAGGAGCGCAAGTCCCGCGAGGACCGCGATCCGCCTAATCACCGATCGGAGCTCCCGACGCGTCGCCATAGCCGCCGACCCCGCCGCAGCTCGCGATCGCGGAGGCGATCGCCTGCGCCCGGACCGCGTATCCCTGCTCCGTGGCGTGAACCCGGTCAGAGCCGAGCAGGCCGGGCTCTGAGCGGCTGATCCGGGCCCAGTCGACCACCAGCAGGTTCGGACGGCTCAGCGAGATGCCGGTGAGAACGCGGTTGAACCCCGAATAGCCGACGCCCGCGTACGGCGGGCGCGCGATATTCACCCAGACGACGCATCTCGACGGCCCGGCCGCGTCCATCACCGCCTCGACTTCGCCCGCGAACCTGTCCGTCTCGCTCGGGTTGTCATTGGTGCCGAGGCTGGCGACGATCACGTCCGGGAGGTTCGGCATCCCGACGATCTGCGAAACGCCGTCGGCGGTATGCCGGTCCGTGAACGCCGAGGTCTTGATCCGCCAGTCGGGCAGCAGCTGCGACAGAGGCGCCTCGGTGCCCACCGCCAGTGAGTCGCCGACCACGAACACGCTGCCCGGAGCGCCGGCCGCGGCGGCACCCGTCGGCGCCTCGCTCTCCGCCTGAGGGGCGGCGACCTTGCGCTGGTGTTCCCGGTGCGAAGTGCCGGCTTTCTCCTCAGTCCCGGCGAGCGTCCCGTAGAGCGCGAGCAGGATCAACAGCAGGGTCCCCATGCCGGACCGAAGGTATTCGATCTGGCGCTGAGGGCACTCAACTACCCTGCGGGCGTGCTCCCTGAGATCCACCTCGGCCCGGTGACGCTGCAGACCTTCGGCATCTGCTTCGCCCTCGCGTTTCTCGCTGCCGGGGCAGTGGTCTGGCGGAGGTTCGGGGAGCTCGGCAAGCCAGTCGACTGGGCCTATGAGGTGGGCTTCGCGGCGCTGGTCGGCGGCCTGGTCGGCGCCCGCGTCGACTTCATCATCGAGAACTACAGCGACGTCAAGGGAGACCTGCTCGGCAACATCTTCTCCGGCTCGGGGCTGGTCTGGTACGGGGGGGTGATCGGAGGCGCGATCGGCGTCCTGCTCTGGGCCTGGTGGCGCGACTACCTCACACTCACCCTGCTCGACGTCTGTGCCCCGGCTCTCGCCGTCGGGTACGCGCTGGGCCGCTGCGGCTGTCAGGTGTCCGGAGACGGCGACTACGGCAAGGCGTGGGACGGGCCCTGGGCGATGGCCTACCCCGACGGCACCAAGCCGATCGACACGCCGGTGCACCCGACGCCGGTGTACGAGACGCTGGTCATGGGACTGGTCGCGCTCCTGCTCTGGCGCCTGCGCGACCGTCTCACCAACGGCCTCCTCTTCGCCCTCTATCTCCTCTTGGCCGGGACCGAGCGTTTCCTGGTCGAGTTCATCAGGCGGAACTCGGACGTCGCACTCGGCCTCACCCAGGCGCAGCTCGTCAGCCTCGCGATGATGATCGTCGGCGCGGTCTGGCTGGGCCTCGCCTTCCGCCGCACCCCGCGGCCGGCGACGGCCTGATCATCGGCCGCATCACCGTGACTTCACACTGAGAGCCGCGGGCTTCGGTATCACCGCTCCGGGGAGTCGGACCGACCAGTCCGAACAAGCCGAGGAGTCCGTCCAGGGGGAGGACTCGAGCGGCGAGGAGAGCGCGACGACCTCTCGTAGCTAGATCGAGCGGAGCCGGCCGCCGTCGAGCGGGATCACCGTTCCCGTGAGATAGGCGGCCCGCTCGGAACACAGAAACGCGACCAGGTCGCCGTACTCCTCCGGCTGCCCCAGGCGCCTCGCCGGGATCTGCTGCCGGGCGAATTCCTCAGCTCCTTCCAGGGAGCCGTGCCGGTCGGCGAGCCGCTCGGTCGCGAACATCCCGGTGGCGACGGTGTTCACCGTGATCCCGTCCCCGGCAACCTCGTCGGCGAGGGTCTTGAAAAGGCCGACGGCCGCCATCCTGTTCGCGTTCGAAAGCGTCAGGCTCGGGATCGGCTCGCGGATCGAGGTGGAGGAGACGTTGACGATCCGGCCCCAGCCCCGCTCTCGCATGCCGCCGATCACCTCCTCCGCCAGCACACGCGGGGCGAGAACCAGCGAGCGGAACGCGACCTCCCATTCCTCCGGCGAGTGGTCGAGGGCGGCGCCGGCGGGCGGGCCGCCGGTGTTGGTGACCAGGATCTCCACCGGCCCGAGGGCCTTTGCGACCTCGCCCGGGAGCTCCCGCATCCCATCGAGGTCCTCGGTGTCGGCCGGGAATGCGCGCACCTCCCCCTCGATCTCGGCCGCCGCCGCGCGCAGGGCCTCCTCCGAGCGGCTCGAGACGGCCACCTTCGCTCCCTCGCGCGCGAGCGCCTCCGCGATCCCCCTGCCGATTCCCCGGCTCGCCGCCATCACCAATGCCGTGCGGCCCTCGATCCCTAGGTCCATCGCAGCCTCCCCGGGCGTCGCGCGAGCCAGGCACACCAGGCCGCGAAGGCTGCGATCGCGATCGCCACGCCGAGCCAGTGGACGCCCGCCAGCACGGCCACCGCGCTCGGGATGCCGGCCAGCACAGCCCCCAGCATCACGCCGCGGACGGGCAGATGGAGCGCCCAGGCGGTGACCGCGGCGCAGCCGAGCCAGGCGACGGGTCCGGTGAGCCAACCCCAATCCTCGAAGAAGGACTTGGGCAGGGCGATCGCCAGCGCGAGCGAGACGGCGGCGACGAGCAGCACCTGCGCGGCCGCAGCCCGCCAGAGGATCGAGCGGTCCACCGTTCGAATCTAGCCGGTCAGCTTGGCTAGATAGGCGGCGTCGTCGGCTGGGAGTCCCGGGATCGACTGCCCGTCCCAGGTGATCCCGTCAGCCATGGCGACGAAGAGCTGTTCGCGATCGCGGAGGCTGAGCTTCTCGAACCGGCAGAGGGCCAGGAACGAGTAGAGCTTCGGCATCGCGTCCCGCCAGCCGCGATCGGTTCCCGGGATCTGCGCCAGCTCATGGATCGTCTTCGGTGTGTCGCGGAGAGGCTCTTTGAAGATCTGCGCGAAGACGGCGAAGTCCAGCTGGGCCTCGCGCCCCGCGGGGACCCGGAGCGTTTCGTCCTCCGGCGCGAGCAGGCCCCGCTCGAGCTCCTCGGCGGTCATCAGAAGCACGCCGTCGGTCGGGCGCGGGTTGCATTCGATCATCACCAGTCCCTGGCTCGTTTCGATGAAGTCGAGCGACATCTGCCCGTCCCACTCGAGGTCCGATCCCAGCTTCTCAACGGTCGGCAGGGTGTCGCCGGGATCCACGGAGAGGAACTGGATGCCGGTCGAGTGCTCCCACTGGCGGGGGGCCCGGTAGGACAGGTGCGACGCGACGTTGCCGCCATGGAGTGCCGAGTAGGTGCAGTGCATCGGTCCGCCGACGAACTCCTGGACGAGCCACGGATTCGCCTCGGTGGGATGGCAGTCGTCGAGCGAGAGGTGGCCGGCCAGCGGCCCGGTGTTGGTGAGGAGGCCCACGCCGCCCCGGGAGAAGGCGGCGCGTGCGAAGTACTCCGGGAACTCGTCGATCGCCTTCTGCAGCTCCTCCGGGCTGTGGGCCAGGACGGTCTGGGGAGTCCGGATCTCCAGGCGGTCGCAGAGCTCCTGGAAGGTCCCCTTGTCGTGGACCTGGGCGAGCGTCTGGAACGGTGGCGCGTAGAGCTTGGTCACCTTCGAGATCCGCTCGTGCTGGCCAGCCAGGTAGAAGACCTCCTCGAACATCGGCAGCACGACGTCGATCTCGTTCTCTGCGGCGAGGCGAACGATATCCGCGGCGAACGCCTCGGGATCGCCCGAGGGAGAGGCGGTGACGAAATGCCCGCTGAGGTAGCGGGAGTGGTTCCCCGGCGAGTTCTCGTAGCTGTCGGTCGCGAAGATCTCGTGTCCGCGCTCCCCGAGCTTGCGGATCGCGTCGAGCGCGAACGGCATGCGCGAGCTGGTCACGAGCACCCTCACGGCGCCGAACCCTATGGGCTGCGGGGTCAGCGCGTCCGGCTGTGCTTGCGGCGCTTCTTCTTCTTTTTCGCGCCTGGCGCCGCCCGAGGCGCGGCGACGGCGTCGCCCAGCGGCATGGTCGCCCTGATGCCGTCGAAGGTGACGAGTCCGGCCGAGCGCTGGAGGTCATAGAGGGACGAGGCGCCCGTGAGCTGCAGCGTGTAGTCACCGCCGGCCGGCGCCCGACCCGCCACAATCTCGAGGTCGCGGGAGATCGTGTGCTTCTGCCCGTCGAGCGTGAGCGGAAGGGGGGTGGCGATGTTCCCCAGGACGGTTCCATTGCGCGGATTGACGAACTGCGCGTAGACCCAGGTGTTCTGCGGCACGGCGGAGCCGTGGTAGGTCAGGTCCAGGTGGGGCGGGCCGACGACGTTGGCGGCGGCGCCGGGACCGGCGATCGGGACGTTGACGGCGTTCGGTGCCTGCGTCGCGAAGATCAGCGCTCCGCTCCCCTGGCCGGGCGTGATCGGCAGCGTCCCCGATCCGGAGCCGCTCAGCTGGCCGGCTGATCTCAGCGGGTAGGCGGCGCTCGAGCGCAGCTCGGCGTCGTCGGCGATCCAGGCGAACTTCGGGCCCGTATCGACGTCGGTGCGGCCGCGCAGGTAGTGGTCGAACCAGGCCAGTTGACGCTGGTCGAGGTAGGCCGATCCCGGCCCCTGGCCGGTGAGGCAGACGCCGTGGCCGCCACAGAACCAGAGCATCTTCACCGGCACGCTCTGGGTCCGGGCGGGACGCTTCCTCCGCTTCCCGCCCTTCACCTTCTTCCTGCCCTTCGCCCTGATCGAGGCGACGCGCCAGGTGTTGTCGCCGATCCGGTTGAAGTTCGCCACCGCCTCGTCCAGCGGGAACAGGGTGTCGACGGTTCCCTGGATCAGGAGGGTGGGCACGTGGACCCGGTCCACGAGGTCCCCAGGGCCATGCGACGCCATCCACGTGTAGTCGGAATCGCTCACCGCGCCGGTGGCAAGGCCGTTGGTGAAGATCGAATAGAAGTGCTGGTCCTGACGGCCGGCCGCCGTCGCGGGCGCCGTCGCACCGCCGGGAAGGCTCCCCTGGACACCGAGGGTCACGAGGAGCGAGCCCCAGCCGAACTTGATGTTCCGTTCCGGGAAGAGACTGGTGAGTAGCGAGTGCCAGGCGATCGTGGGCGCGATGGCGTCGATGCGGCGATCGAGGGCTGCGGCCACCAGCTGGATGCCCCCGCCGTAGCTCGCGCCGGCCATGCCGACCGTCGGGTCGTTCGGCCGGGTCGCGCAGGTGACCGGGTTGCGGGCGCGGCGCCCCTTCCGCTTGCGGTGCTTCTTCTTCTTTCTGGACGAGCAGTGCCGGTCGTGTTGTGCCTCGGGCTGGCTCGAGACCCAGTCGAGCAGCGCCTGGACGTCGCGTCCCTCAAAGCGCGGGTCATCGATCTCGACCGTGCCTCCCGACTGGCCGAAGCCGCGCGGATCCCAGGTCAGGACGTTGTACCCGTGGTCGATGAAGTTGTCGATGCCCGGGACGCCGAAGAGGGCGCCCGGGCCGGCGCTGCCCCCTCCCGCCTGATCGCCCGGCTGGCTCCAGCCCGGTCCCTCGAGGATGGTCGGGCCCGGTGAGCTCGCGCTGACCCCCTTGCCGGGGAACCAATGGGCGGCGATCCTGGTGCCGTCGAACGAGGTGACGGAGACGTCCCTCGCGCCGGCGCCGGGCGCGCACGCGAGCGCGGCCGCGAGCGCGGCGCAGGACACCAGCCCCCCAAGGACTCGCCTCCGCATACCCGAGCGACGGTACCAACGCGGATTCCTTTCGGCGCCGGTTCCCGCCGCCCGGGCGGACTCC
>DASTAI010000010.1:0-2432 GCA_035712865.1 Solirubrobacterales bacterium | reverse complement strand
TCGGTGCCGCCGCTGGTCGAGAAGAGCCAGGTATCCGCGCCGACGTGGTCGTAGACCCACTGGAAGCCCTCGGGCGAGAGGGGAGAGCCGGTGGACCCGACGGCACGGAGGCGGGAAAGGTCGCGGCCCGAGCTCGGCTCGACGCCGTCCTTCATGCAGGCGGCGAGGTAGGCCGCGCTGGTGCCGAAGCAGGTCAAGCCGGTCCGCTCCGCCAGGTCCCAGAGGACGCCCATGTCCGGGGTAGCCGGGTTGCCGTCGTAGAGCACGATCGAGGCGGGGGTGAGGAGGACCCCGACCAGGTAGTTCCACATCATCCAGCCGGTTGTGGTGAACCAGAAGACGCGGTCGCCGGTCTTGGCGTCGAGGTGGAGGTAGCCCTTCTTCAGCTGCTCGAGCAGGATGCCGCCGTGCCCGTGGACTATCGCCTTCGGCAGGCCGGTCGTGCCCGAGGAGTAGAGGACCCAGAGGGGGTGGTCGAAGGGGACGCGGTCGAAGGAGAGCTCTACGCCCCGGCCGAGGTCGATGAGCTGGTTCCAGGTCATAGGCGTTGCCTTCTGGCGCTCCTCCAGGACCGAGAGGTCGGGCGAGGCGCTCAGGTAGGGGACGACGACGATGCGCTCGAGGCTGGGGATCTGGGAGGCGATCTCGGCGATCGTCTCGAGCCGGTCGAAGTCCTTGCCCCCGTAGCGATAGCCGTCCACGCAGAAGAGGACCTTCGGCTCGATCTGCGCGAAGCGGTCCACGACGCTGCCGGGACCGAAGTCCGGTGAGCAGCTCGACCAGGTGGCGCCGAGGCTGGCTGCGCCGAGGAAGGCGATGATCGCCTCGGGGCCGTTCGGCAGGTAGGCCGCTACACGGTCGCCCTGGGTGACGCCGAGGGCCACGAGTCCCTCCCGGATCGCCGCGACCTGCTGGCGCAGCTCGCCCCAGCGCATCTCCGAGAGCTCGCGCAGCTCGGAGGCGTAGACGAGCGCGACCTCGTCGTCGGCCTTGCCGCGGAAGATGTGCTCGGCGTAGTTGAGCCCGGTGCCCGGGAACCAGTCGGCGCCGGGCATCACCCGCTCGGTGAGCACGACCTCGGGCGAGGGGTCCTCGAGCTCGCGCTGTTCCACGCCCGAGGCGATCACCTCGAAGTGCTCCCAGATGGTCCGCCAGAACTCCTCGATCTCCGTCGTCGACCAGCGCCAGAGCGCGTGGTAGTCCTCGAACTCGAGCTCGCGGGTGTCCGCGAGCCAGCGGATGTAGCGGGTGAGGGGTGAGCGCTCGACCATCTCGGCCGAGGGGGCCCAGAGGATCTCGGGCGCTTCGGCCTTGCCGTCGATGGTGCGTCCCTCCATGGGTTGATCCTTACACGCGTTGGGCGGGCGCGGCCGTGGGGGAGGACGGCGGCGGGGCCGTTGCCGTTCGCCCCTGCTCGCGATCGATCAGGCGGGAGAGCGCGACCACGAAGTCAGTGGCACGGCTGAGGGAGCCGGAGTCGACGCGCTCGGGGGTGTCCTCGTGCGTGTGGTACCAGGGCGCGAGATTCCCCCTGTCGTCTGTGGTGCGGATGGTGATCGAGCGGAACTTGCGGATGCGGGGAGGGAGCGCGTCGTCGAGAACCGGGTGGCGAATCGGGATCGCCGCGCCATCGGCAGCGCCGGAGCCGGCGAGGGCTTCGGCGAGCTCCACCAGCAGGCGGTCGTGGGGGATGCTGATCACGGCGCCCTCGCTGACCTCGTAGGCCACGTTCCCGGCCGAGACGGAATCGACGTTGAGGAAGTAGGTGCGAGCGCGGTCCAGTTGCTTGCGACGGGAGCGGACGAAGGCGCGGCTGCCCTCGCAGAAGGACTCCTCGGACCCGGTCAGCACGATCCAGACGTCGAGGTTCTCCGGGGGGTCCACGGTGAGCGCCTCGGCCGCGGAGAGGACCGCGGCCACGCCGGAGGCGTTGTCGTAGGCGCCGGGAACGATCTCGGAGAGCGCGATGTCGATGAGAAGGAAGGCTGCGACGATCAGGACGATCGTCGGGATCGCCTGCAGTGCATTGAGCCACGTCGGATCGAGGCCGGCCATGCGGGCGCCAAGGATCGGGAGGAGTGGCGCGAGGCCCAGCCAGAAGAAGATGCGGAACGGGCCGAGCAGGACCCGGGTGCGCTCCGGCAGGCGGCGGACCCGCTTCGAGCCCCTGGAGAAGACGTAGCCGGTCCGGGCCGCGTCGTAGTGCGCCATGAGGATGAGCCGGGCCGGCGCGTCGGGGCGGTCGCCGCGGGACACGACGTTCTGGGAGACGCGGCGGAAGAGCAGGGAGCGGACCAGGTAGAGGCGCGTGTTCAGGTCGAGATAGGTCGAGGCGGCGGCGAAGAGGACCAGGGCGAAGCCGACCGCCGGCTGGACGACGGCGAGGAGGCTTCCGGCGATCCCGAGGGCGGCGTGGATGAGGTAGACGACCG
>DASTAI010000009.1:0-2158 GCA_035712865.1 Solirubrobacterales bacterium | reverse complement strand
CGTCTCGCTCGGGATCGTCCCGGCGACGATGCCGCAGAAGAGGCAGTCGGGATCCGCCATGCCCGCCGGAGCCTATTGGGCCGGGAATGCGGGAGAGGCGCGCGCTAGACGAGCTCTCGCGCCCTGCGCAGCGCCTGGTCTCGGCCGCTGATCTCGCCGGTGAACGTCTCGGCCCGCAGCTCCTCGAGGATCCTGCCCAGGTCGGGCCCCGGCTCCAGTCCGAGCTCACTCTCCAGGTCGTCCCCCGAGAGAGGCGGCGGCGGCGGGCCATCCCGGTGCCAGGGGAGGGCCTCTCGGAGCATCTCCAGGGCCAGGTCGAGGTGAGCCTGGATCATCTCCGGGCTTGCCAGGGGCCCCTCGCCGCGAGCCGCCAGCCGGTCGGCGACGGTGAGCAGCGTGACGTCCGCGGTGACCGGCTCGGTCGCGACGAGGTACTCGTAGACCCCGCGCCGTGCGAGCGGCCTGCGATGGATCAAAAACCCGAGCCGGAGGTGATGGAGCGCGAGGCCCTGCAGATGGGTGCTGAGCCTCCGGCTGACCCGCAGGCGCCGGCCGATCTCGGCGATGATCTCGGCACCGACCTCGTCGTGGCCGATGAAGGTCACGTACCCGGTGCCCTCCGAGCGCGTTTCGGGCTTGCCGAGGTCGTGGAAGAGCGCGCCGAACCTCAGCGCGTCGCGCCGAGTCAGCTCGTCGGCCAGCGGCTCGTCCAGAAAGGCATCGATCTCGGCTGCCAGATCCCCGGCGAAGCTCGCCATGTCGCGCTCGAGACCGAGCCACTCCTCCAGTACCGCAAGGGTGTGGCCGAGGACATCGAGGTGGTGGTTCGGGTTCTGAACCACGCCCCGGAGGGCCTCCAGCTCGGGCAGGACGGTCGCGGTGAGCCCGAGCTCGTCGAGCAGCTCGATGCCGCGGAGTGGGCGCGGTCCGGCAACGATTCCCCGCAGCTCCGCGAACTGGCGCTCGCCGGCCGGATCCGCCGCCCGCTCGGCCGCCACCCGCGCCAGTTGTGCGGTCCCGGGCTCGATGGCGAGCTCGTGGCGCGCCGCGAGACGCGCCGCGCGGAGCAGCCGGATCGGATCGTCGCGGAAGGCCTCCTCCGAGGCGGCGCGGAGGCGACGCGCCTCGGCATCGGGGATTCCGCCGGTCGGGTCGATCAGCTCACCGCCGTCGAGGGGACGCGCGATCGCATTCACCGCGAAGTCGCGAGCACGCAGGTCGTCCTCGATCGTCTCTGCTCGAAGAGGCACGACGTCGACGTGCCACCCGTCCGCGGGGGCGATCGCCCGCCAGGTCGCATGCTCCTCGGAGAGCTGGAAGGCGGTTCCACCCGCCACCTTGGCTATCCCACGTGCCGTGCTCTCCTCCTGACCGCGCTCGACCGCCAGGTCGGCATCGGAAACGTCCTCCCCGAGCAGTGCGTCGCGGATCGCGCCGCCGACGATCCACGACCGTGGCTGCCTCTCGAGCGCCGCGCGGGCGGCGGCGACCGAGGGTGCCCTATCGAGTCGGCCCAGATCCCCGCTCACTCGGCGTACTCCCGAGGCACCCTCTGAGAGATCCCGCAGCTCACCTCGTAGTTGATGGTCTCGAGGCGAGCGGCCACCTCCGCGGCGAGACTGCGCTCGGTGCCCGGGCGGCCGATCAGGACGGCAGGCGCCCCCGGCTCGACGCCCGTCTCGGCGCCGAGGTCCACGGTGATGTTGTCCATCGAGACCGTGCCGACCACGGGATGGCGGCGGCCGTCGACGAGGACCTCCGCGTTGTTGGAGAGCCCGCGCCTGACACCGTCGCCGTAGCCGATCGGCAGCACGCCGACGCAGGTCTCCTCCGCCGCCCGCCAGGTGCGGCCGTATCCGGCGCTTGCTCCCGGCTCGAAGCGCTTGACGTCGGCGACATAGGACTGCAGCTCGAGCGCGGGCTCCAGACCGTGGTCGGCGGGATCGCGCTGGAAGGGGTCGAGGCCGTATATGGCGATCCCGCACCGGACCATGTCGAAGTGCGCCTCCGGCTGGCGGAGCGTCGCCACGCTGTTGGCGGCGTGAACCGTGCAGCCGGGCGCGATCTTGCGCACCGCCTCCGCCACGGGGCGGAAGGCGGCCAGCTGCTCGGCCAGGAAGCGGTCATCGGGCTCGTCGGCGGTGGCGAAGTGAGTCCA
>DASTAI010000008.1:0-15718 GCA_035712865.1 Solirubrobacterales bacterium | reverse complement strand
CGGCTCGCGAAGCGCTGGGAGGCCTGGCGGGATCGAGAACCGGTCAGGGGCTAGCTGTCACACTCGGAGAGCTGCCTCGTCATCCCTGTTGAAGGCGATGAAAGGAAGCCCGAAATGAAGGTGTTCGTAGCCGGAGCGACGGGGGCGCTCGGGAGGCAGTTGGTGCCGATGCTGGTGGCGAACGGCCACGAGGTCACCGGGATGACACGCACCCCCTCGAAGCAGGACATGGTTCGCCGGCTGGGTGCCCGCCCCGCCGTCGCCGACGCCCTCGATCCGGAGGCCGTCGCCCAGGTCGTGGCCGAGGCCGAGCCCGAGGTCGTCATTCACGAGCTGACCGCGATCAACACCGGATCGTTGGGGCGCAGCATCGACAAGATGTTCGCGCTGACGAACCGCCTGCGGACGGAGGGCACCGACCATCTCCTCGGTGCCGCCCTTGCGGTCGGCGCGAGACGGTTCATCGCGCAGAGCTTCGCCGGCTGGCCCTTCGAGCGCAGCGGCCCGCTGGTCAAGACCGAGGACGAGCCTCTGCAGACCTCACCCCCGAAGTCGGTCAGCCAGACGCTCGAGGCGATCCGCCACGTCGAGGAGACCGTGACCAACGCGGAGGGGATCGAGGGATTGGTGCTGCGCTATGGCGGCTTCTACGGTCCGGGGACGTCCCTGGGCCTCAACCCGGATGGAGATCAGATCGAGATGCTCAGGAAGCGGCGCCTGCCGGTAGTCGGCAACGGCGCCGGCATCTGGTCCCTGGTCCACATCGAGGACGCGGCTTCGGCCACCGCGGCGGCGGTGGAGCGCGGTGCGCCGGACATCTACAACGTGGTCGACGATGAGCCGGTAGCCGTCCGCGATCTGCTTCCCGAGGTCGCGAAGGCGATCGGGGCCAAGCCTCCGAGGCGGATTCCACGCTGGCTTGGACGCCTGATCGCCGGTGAGGCGAACACGGTCATGATGACCGAGGTGCGCGGAGCCTCGAACGCAAAGGCGAAGCGCGAGCTCGGCTGGGAGCTCCGCTACCCGAGTTGGCGGCTGGGCTTCCGAGATGGGCTCGAGCAGACCGGCGGCGAGCCGGTGGGGGTGGCGGCATGAACGAGTCAGCGCTGTTGGAGGAGCTCCGCCCCAGATCGTTTTCGATCGCCTACCGGATGCTCGGCAGCGTGAGCGAGGCCGAGGACGGGGTCCAGGAGGCGCTGCTGCGGGTGCACTCCGCCCTGGAACGCGGTGAGGAGATCTCCTCGCCGCGCGCCTACGTCGCGACCGTGACGACGCGCCTCGCGATCGACGAGCTCCGCTCCGCCCGCGCCCGCCGAGAGAGCTACGTGGGGGAGTGGTTGCCCGAGCCGGTCACCGAGCGCCCGGAGGACGACCCCGCTCGCCAGGCGGAGCTCGCCGACTCGCTCTCCCTCGCCTTCCTGGTGGTGCTGGAATCGCTGAGCCCTGAGCAGCGAGCCGCCTTCCTCCTCCACGATGTCTTCGACTACGACTACGACCGGGTCGCCGAGATCGTCGGCACGAGCGAGGTGAATGCGAGGCAGCTGGCCTCGCGGGCGCGCCGCCACGTCGACGAGGGCCGCACCCGATTCGATGCCTCGGAGGAACAGCGCGAGGAGCTGGCGGCGAGCTTCTTCTCCGCGGTCGAGAACGGCGAGTTCGAGGCGCTCGAAGCGATGCTGGCCGAGGACGTGGAGCTCCACGGCGACGGCGGCGGGATCGCCCCGGCGATCAGGCATCCGGTCTTCGGCCGGGTGAGGACGGCTCAGATGCTCCGAAACTGGGGCCGGCTCTCGGAGCGAATCGGCCGCTTCGAGATCCGCCGCCTCACCGTCAACGGCCAGCCCGGCGCCGAGTTCCTGAACGAGGAAGGCGAGCTGATCAGCGTCCTCTCGCTCGACATCGCCGACGGCCAGATCCAGACGATCCGCTCCATCGTCAACCCCGAGAAGCTCGGCCATCTGGGCCGTCTGGCCGCTACCGACGAGATCGTGGCGATGCTCCGCGGGTCGCGGTAGCCAACTGGAGCTGCGCCTGACTCAGGCCCCTGCTAACCGAAAGAAAGGCGAGATCCGCGGCGAGTGCCGAGGGGTGCGGTCAGCCGGCGACCCAGGCGAGGACGTCCGCCGCATTCCGGTCCGGCGGGAAGACCGGGTAGAACGCCCTGACGATCTCGCCGTGGCGGACGACGAGGGTGACGCGCTTGTAGAGGGTCATCCCGTCCACGCTGAACGTCGGCAGGCCAAGGGCCGTGGCGAGCTCGAGCGACGGGTCGCTCAGGAGCGGGAACGGCAGGTGGACGCGCTCGGCGAACTCAGCCTGGTCCTGCGGCGATTGGGCGCTCATCCCGAACACGTCGACGCCCCGCTCGGTGAACTCGGAGTGGAGATCGCGGAACGCACAGCTCTGCGGGGTGCAGCCGCGAGCTCCCGGAATCAGATCCCAGCCGGTGGGCAGCTCCTCGCCGGGCCTCCCGGTGCGCGGGTAGATGAAGAGGACGCCGGTGCCCTCCGCGCCGACCCCGGCGAGATCCAGGGAGCCGCCTGTCGTCGCTCTCAGGCTGAGCGCCGGCAGGGCCCGGCCCGGAAGCATGTCGCAGGCGCCGTCGTCCTCGGGGACCGGAAGGTCGTCGGGGAGGGTATAGGGGTCGGTCGCGGCCACTAGTCCGCCGAGCGCGCGGCGCCGGCGATCACATTGACGAAATTCTCGAGGTGCTTCGTCGTCCAGCACTCGAAGGCGCCGTCGCAGTAGGGCTCGTAGGCGGCCATCACCGAGTCGCCGTAGTTCCAGTAGAGCTTCGGCTCCGGGTTCAGCCAGAAGGTCCGGCCGGCATGCTCGGCGATCGCCCCGAACGTCGCGGCGTGCGGCTCCCGTCCGTTCGTCCGCGCATCGCCCAGGACGATCACCGTCGAGCGGGGCCCAAGGTCCTCGGCGATCTCCTCGCCGAACTCGAGCCAGACGCGACCGTAATCGGTGTAGCCGGAGACGTCGGCCACGCCACCCTCGGACGAGACCCGCTCGGAGATCTTCCGGAAGTCGCGCTCGTGCTCGAAGATGTCCGTCACCTCGCTGATCCGCTCGATGAAGACGAAGCTGCGCAGCTTCCGGAACGAGTCGTGCAGGGCGTGCAGGACCGAGAGGAAGAAGACGCTCGCCGAGCTGACCGAGGTCGAGACGTCACAGAGCACGTAGATCTCGGGTCTGCGCGGCCGCTTCGGCCGGTAGCGAAGGCGTAGCGGGACGCCGCCGGTCTCGAGCGACGCGCGCATCGTCCGGCGGACATCGACCTGCTGCCCGCGCGTGCGTCCGCGTGCCTCGTGGCCGAGGGTGGCGATCCGCCGCTTCAGCTGGGCGACCGCACGGTGCACGGCCGTCAGGTCCTGAGCGGGGCTGGTGGGCAGGGTGCGGTCGAGCTCCGCCAGCGGCCTCGACGGGGGCAGCTTCCCGGTCCGCTCGATCGTCGCCCGCTCGAGCTCGCGGCGCAGATAGCGCTCGAACTGCTTGACGTTCTCGGGGTCCAGCGCCTGCTGGTCGCCGTCGTCGCGGCGGCCGCTGGCCTGAAGGCCGAGGGCACGGCGGATGCGCTGCACGTCCACGCCGATCACGCCGGAGCGCTCCCCCCGGCGGCCGAAGGCGGTCATCGCGAGACGCGCGAGGTCCCGCATCTCACCGTCGTTGCCCTCGATGATCGCGCGCCGGATCGCCTCGCGGAGCTCGTCGAGGTCGATGCGGTCGCCCGACCCCTCGAAGCGTTCATCCTCGATCCCCCGCTCGAGTGCCTCGGTTTCGGCGGCGCGGAAGAAGTGCCGGTCGAAGAGGAGCTCGAAGATCCGCCGGTCCTCCTGCGACTTGGCGATCGTGGCGGCGAGGGACTCGCGGAAGTCGCGCTGGTCGGTCCAGCTCACCTCGTCGAGGGCGGCGAAGGCGTCGAGGATCTCCGAGGTGCCGACGGCGACGCCCTCCGAGCGGAGGTCTTCGAAGAAAGCGAGCAGGCTGCCCGCGGTGGTCGACATGGGCTAGTTAGTTGCCGCGCGGCGGGGGCGGGGTGAGGCCGCCCGGCACACCGTCGCCCTCGAGCTTCACGGCGACTCGCTCGGCGACGAGGTCGATGTCGGAGCGGTGCTTGACGAGGATGCTCATCGAGCTCTCGAAGGTCTCGCGGTCGATGTCGTCCGCGCCGATCAGGAGCAGTGTTCGCGCCCAGTCGATCGACTCGGCGATCGACGGCGGTTTCTTGAGGTCGAGCTGGCGGATCATGTGGACGATCTCGACCAGTCGCCTCGCGAGGCTCTCGTCCAGCTCCGGCGCGTGCAGCCGGACGATCTCGAGCTCGCGGTCGACGGAGGGGTAGTCGAGCCACAGGTAGAGGCAGCGGCGCTTGAGCGCCTCGGTCAGCTCGCGTGAGTTGTTCGACGTCAACACCACGATCGGCTGGGTCCGGGCCTCGATCACGCCCAGCTCCGGAATCGAGATCTGGAAGTCGGAGAGGACCTCGAGCAGCATCGCCTCGAACTCCTGATCCGTCTTGTCGATCTCGTCGATCAGCAGGACGACGGCATCCTCCGCGCTGATCGCCTCCAGCAGCGGGCGCGTGAGCAGGAACTCCTCGCCGAAGATGTCGCCCCGTGTGGCCTCCCAGGATCCCTCGCCGCCACCGCCGTCGTCCGACTCGGCCTGGATCCGGAGTAGCTGCTTGCGGTAGTTCCACTCATACAGCGCCTTGGCCTCATCCAAGCCCTCGTAGCACTGGAGCCGCACCAGCCGGCGGCCGGTGGACCGTGAAAGCGCCTTGGCGAGCTCGGTCTTGCCGACGCCCGCCGGACCCTCGACGAGCACCGGCTTGCCCAGACGCTGCGCGAGGAACGAGACCAGCGCGGCGGCCTCGTCTGCCAGGTAGCCCACCTGGCCGAGACCCTCGCGAACCTGGGCGACCGACTGCGGCTGAGGCTCCGGCATCTCGGGGATGATAGATAGCGCCGGATGCTCGCCCTCGCCCTGCCCGACTCCCTCGGTCCGTATGCCGTCCTATTGGCGTTGGGATTCCTGGTCGGCTGGTACGGCAGTGGGGCGAAGAACAACTGGATCATCGCCTTCGGCATCGTGCTGATCCTGGCCGCGATCGGCCTCCTGCAGCTGGCGATCGCGACTCACAACGGAAGAGCCCCCACCGGTTTCTGAGATGGGCGCCCTCGACGACCTCGATCTCTCGCTGAAGCTCTCGAAGAAGGAGGAGGGCGAGCGGCTCGCCGCCGCCTGGACGCGTCTCACCCAGCTCCGGCTGACGCTCGGCGGCCTGATCGGCTCCGGTGAGCTCGGGCCGCCGGTCTGCGTGGCCTTCGAGGGCTCGGACGCGTCGGGCAAGGGAGGCGCGATCAAGCGACTCGTCGGTCCGCTCGACCCCAGGCACGTGCGGGTCGTGCAGTTCGCCGCCCCCACGCACGACGAGAAGCGCCACCACTTCCTCTGGCGGTTCTGGCCTTCCTTGCCGGGCTGGGGAGGAATGGCCGTCTTCGACCGGACCTGGTACGGCCGGGTGCTCGTCGAGCGCGTGGAGGGGTTTGCCTCCGAGGAGGAGTGGACGAGGGCCTACGACGAGATCAACGCCTTCGAGCGCAGTCTGGCGAGCGAGGGAATGATTCTGATCAAGTTCTGGCTGCAAATCTCGCCGGAGGAGCAGCTGAAGCGGTTTCGCAAGCGTGAGAAGGACCCACTGAAGAGCTGGAAGCTGACCGACGAGGACTGGCGCAATCGCGAGAAGCGAGATCAGTACGACCAGGCGGTCGAGGACATGGTCGCTCGAACGAGTGTCGAGCCGCATGCTCCCTGGCATCTGATCCCGGCCGATTCGAAGCACTACGCACGCGTCGCGGTGATCGAGACTGTGATTGCCGAGATCGAGGAGGGGATGCGGCGCGCCGGCATGGAGCCCCCCGAGCCGATCGAGGAGGGCTGAGGGACCGGTTCGGGCTATTCCGGGGGAACGGGGCGCTTCGCGCGCTCGCGGGGCCGCATCCGCAGGCCGGCGACGACGATCAGAGCCGCAGCGGCGAGGGCGACGAAGATCGCGTAATGGATTTCGTAGGGCTCGTCGTGGCCGGCGAACGTGAAGCGAGGCCGGTCGGCGATCCGGTAGAGCACGATCAGGGCGGACCAGCACCCGGCCACCACGAACAGCGCCCACTCGCGGAGTGGACGGGGCGGGACGTAGCCGCCGCCGCACTTGAGCGCCAGGAAGACGGTTGCCGCGGCGACCAGCACGAGCGCGCCCTCGGCCCAGCCGAAGGCGCCGATTCCGGTCAGCACCAGGTCATTCGAGATCGGCGACTGGTACCAGGGCAGAACGAGGCTGCCCACCATCACCGCGGCACCGATGACCGCGATTCGCTCGTTGCCGCCCAGGCCCCGGAGGTCGCTCAGCAGCTTTCTCGCGAACGAGCCCGGGCTAGTCGAGTGGCTCGCGGCCACCGTAACCGCCCTCGAGGTCATGCCAGAAGCCGACCTCCTCCTCGCCGAGCTCCCAGCAGAGATAGACCTCACGCCCGTCGATCAGGGCTGGGAAGTCGACCAGTCCCCTGTCGATGTCCCGCAGGACGATCTCGGCCTGCTCGACCGTCTCGAGGAGCCGTCTCACCTCCAGAAACGCGACGCCGACGCGTCGCCCCTCCTCGCCGCCGCCGTTGGAGGGCGCGGCCTCCGCCAGCGCCTCGTGGGCCTCCACATCGGTCAGCTCGTCTCTCGCCTCGCGGAGCTGGCCGAGCAGCTCGGTGAGCTGTGGCAGCAGGGCATTCGCCTCCTCCCGGGTGAAGTGGCGCTCGTGGACGAGCTCAGTGCCCTCGTCGCTCACGCGCCGGCGGCGGTCGGTTCCGCGGCCGCGGCCGCGGCCAGCCGTTCACGGAGCAGCTCCGCGTCCCGCTCGCCGATCGTGCGCAACTGTCCCTGGAAGGCCAGGTGCCAGTGGTCGAGCGGCCACTTCCGGACGTGCTCGAGGTCGGGGACGAGGGACTCCGCCGGTACGAACGCATCCTCGGGCAGCACCAGGACCGGCTCGGCCTCCACCCGCCAGGGATAGATCTCGGGTTTCCCCTTCTTGCCGGGCCAGATCCGCGAGCGCTCCTCGAACATCTCCGACCTGACGCGTGCGATCCCCCCGAACGCCTGCACACCGGTCACGTAGAAGAAGATCTCGTCACCCGGCTCGAATTCCTCGGCCATCCGACGACGTCGCTCCTTGAAGCCGATGACGTCGAAGCCGCGGTCGACGTTGATGCGGAAGTTCTCGAGCGACCCGGTGAGGATCCAGTTGGCGTGGCGTTCCTCTGTCACGGGGCGATTCTATGGAGCGGTCGCGTGATCGCGTGAGACGGTCCGCCGCAGGCCGTCGAGCAGTTTCTCCACCTCACGCCTGAGGTAGCTCTTGGTGTGCAGCGCGGCGCCGACCCGCCCTTTCACGGTTCGCGCTTCGATCGGTTCGATCCCGAGCTCGACCTCGGTGAACGTCCCGTCCTGGGCCGGAGTGAGCAGCCAGTGGGCGTAGAAGCCACTCATTTGGCACTTCACCTTGAGCTCGTGCATGTCCTCGAGCTCCTCAACCCGAAAGGTCGTCGTGTTCGTCAGGCCGAGTGGTCCCCGGGCCGTGAGGTCGAAGGTGGAGCCCTTCTCGATCTTCGTCGGTGCTCCCGTTACCGCCATCAGGTCCGGGTCCCAGTCGGGACCGCGCTCCGGATCGCTGAGGATCCCCCAGACGTCCGGAACCGGCGCCGCGATCAGGGCCTGCTGTTTCCAGGAGGCCATCAGGAGGGAACCGCCTCGCGGGCCCGCGCGGCGAGAGCGGGCGCCCCGAGCTCCTCGTATTCGGCGGCCGCCTCGTCGAGCAGATCGCTCGCGGCGCCCGCTTCTGAATCCGTGAGCAGCCGGCCGCGGAGCATCAGGCACCTGGCGGCATCGAGCGGCCGGCCGAGGTCGAACCAGCGCCGCCGCGCCTCCTCGAACGCCTCGGCCGAGCTGGACGGATCGCCCGCCGCGGCGCCCGCGGCCTCCGCCTTCGCCGCCTGGCCCACCGGATAGTGCAGCCGCCCCGCCAGGCGCTCGGCCTCCTCGGCCGCCGCCTCAGCCTGCTCGCCGCGCCCGGCGAGCGCCAGCGCGACTGCGCGGGCCGAGATCGCCTCAACGGACTGTGCGATCAGCCCGGCCCGCTCGCAGATGTCGAGGGCTCTGGCGAGCTCGCTCTCGGCTCCCGAGAGGTTGCCGCTGTCTCGCAGAGCCGCCGCGAGCCAGAAGAGGGCGGAGAAGGCCACCTCGGAGCGACCGACCTGCTCTCCCTGCTCGTGGGCGCGCGTGTAGTACCGGATCGCGTCGTCCCAGCGGGCGTCCCTCCAGCTGAGGATCCCGCGCATCACGTCGGGGAAGCAGAGCTTGCCATGCAGGCCCTCGCGCTCGGCCAGCCTGGCGCTGTCCTCGGTCGCGCGCTCGACCTCGTCCCAGTTCGCGGCGTGCACCGCGAGCTGGCCGAGCGAGGCGTGGAGCTCGACCTGGGAGGGGAGGTCGCCCACCTCCTGGGCGATCTCGAGCGCCTCGCGGTAGGCGTCGGCCGCGCCCTCGTAGTCGGCCTCAGAGACCTCGAGGTGATAGCCGAGCGTCAGCAGGGCCCGGACGGCCTCGGCGCGGTCGGACTCCCGGGCGAGCGCGACGGAGCGCTCCAGGTTCTCGCGGGCCTTCTCGGAGTCGCCGATCCGGCCGAAGACGCGCCCGAAGATCCCGTGCGCGCGGCTGGCGGCGCGGGCCTCGTCGAGCCGCTCGGCGAGGCGGAGCGCCTTCTCCGACGCGTAGATCGCGAGCATGTTGTCGCCGGTGTGCATGTAGAGGGAGGCGGCCTCCTCGTAGAGGCGAACCAGCTCGATGCAGGGCGGGCCGTCCTTGAGCAGGTCGATGCCGCGCTGGTAGTTGTCGATCGAGGCGCGGCGCTCGCCCTTGTGCCAGAGGGCCGCGCCGATCTTGCGGTGCAGGTCGGCCACCCTGGCGAGGTCCTCCTGGGAGCGGTGGTAGGAGAGACAGCGCTCCCAGACGCCGACCGCTGCGTCGACCCGGCCCATCCGCAGGGCCACATCGCCCTGCTTCTCGCCGATGCGGGCGACCACGTCTGGATCGAGTGACTCGGAGATCTCCAGGGCGGCCGTGTAGCGGTCGAACGCCTCGGCGTTGGAGTAGAGGGCGGCCGACGCGTCGCCCGCCGCCTCGAGCGCCTCGAGCGCCTGCCCCTGCAGCTCGGCGAGCTCCGTCGGCTCCAGCCCAGCCTCCGAACCGAGGGCCGAGGCGCGCGAGTAGTGCTCCGCGATCAGCCCGATGACGCCATCGGATCGCTCACCCGCGCGCTCGCGCATGAACTCGGCGACCTGCACGTGCTTGCGGCAGCGGACCGACTTGGGGAGCATCGAGTAGGCGACGTCGCGGATCAGGACGTGCTTGAAGGCGTATTCGTGCTCGCCGGCGATCCGGCTCGAGGTGCTCCGCACGAGCAGGTCCTTCTCCTCCAGGGCGTCGAGGGTGCGACCGAGGTCGAGACCCTCCTCGGTGGCGGTCGAGGCCAGCGCGCCCTCCCAGAACGTCTGGCCGATCACCGAGGCGGACTGGAGCAGCCTGCGCTCGAGTCGTTCGAGCGAGTCGAGCCGGGCGGCGAGCAGCGACTGCACGGTGCTGGGCAGGGCGTCGGCCTCCGCCGTCTCCTCCTCCAGCAGGCGGTTGACCATCTCCTCCGCGAAGAGCGGATTCCCCCCCGATCGCTCCGCGACCTGGGGGACGACCTTCGCAGCGCCGTTGCCGCTGCTCGGCAGCAGCGCCTCGACCAGCTCCTTCGTCTCGGCCGCCGTCAGCGGCTCGAGGGCGATCGTGGTTGCGTTGCGGCGGCCCCCGCCCCAGTCGGGGCGGCGTTCGAGCAGCTCGTCGCGGCTGAGGCAGACGAGCAGCAGCGGCGCCCGCACCCAGCGGGTGAGGTGGTCGATCAGGTCGAGCATCCCCTCGTCCGCCCAGTGGATGTCGTCGACCGCCAGAACCATCGGCTTGCGGAGCGCGATCCCCTCGACGACCGCGCGGGCGGCGGAGAAGAGCGCCTCGCGCATCCGCTGGGGGTCCTCCTCCGAGGGCCGGAGCTCTTCGGGCGGCTCGAGCCCGAGTGGCAGGGCGAGGAGCGCCGCGTTGCGCTCGCCGGCGGACTCGTCGCCGAGCTCGCTCATGAGCTTGGTGACCCCGACCCGGAGCTTCTCCCAGGCGGCGTCCGGCGCGTCGTCGTCCCGGATCTCGAACTCCTCCTCGAGGACCTCCGCGAGCGCCCAGTAGGCGATACCGGTGCCGTACGGGGGGCACTGGCCGCGGCGGATCGTCGGCGGATCGTCGGCCGATCCCAGGTCCGACATCAGCTCTCGGAGCAGCCTCGACTTGCCGACGCCGGCCTGGCCGATCACCGTGACGAGATGTGGGCGGCCCTCTCGCTCGACTCGGTCGACGAGGGAGGAGAGCAGCCCAGCCTCCTCGGCGCGCCCGATCAGCGGGGTCTCTGCGCGGCCGACGCCCCGGCGGGGCTCGGAGAGCACCCCGGTCGCCTCCCACGCCGGGACGGGCTCCTCCTTGCCCTTCAGGGTGAGCGGCTCGAGCCGCTCGTAGGAGATCGCCTCCCCCGTCGATCGGTAGGTCGGCTCGCCGACCGTGACGCTGTCCCGTCGTCCCGCCGCCTGCAGTCGCGCAGCCACGTTGACGGCGTCCCCCATCACGGTGTAGCGGTCGCCGACGGCTCCCGCCATCACCTCGCCGGAGTTGATCCCGACGCGGAGAGAGAACTCGACGCCGTTGTTCTCCCGGCTCTCGCGATTCGCGCCGCCCATCGCCTCCTGCATCGCCAGGCCCGCCCGCACTGCGCGCTCGGGATCGTCCTCGTGTGCGGTCGGGGCCCCGAAGACGCCCATGACGTTGTCGCCGATGAACTTGTCGATCGACCCGCCGAAGCGCTCGATCTCCTCACCCAGCCGGCGCAGGGTGCGGTCGACCAGCGCCTTCACGGCCTCCGGGTCCATCTTCTCGGCCGCCGCGGTGTATCCCGAGAGATCGGCGAAGAGGATCGTCGCCTGGCGGCGCTCCTCGGGCGGGGACTCGGCCGGAGCCGCCGCCGGTGCCGGTGTCGTCGCCGGGGGACCTCCCGTCAGCGCCGTACCGCACTCCATGCAGAACTTGGCGCCGGGCGGATTCTCGGCCCCGCAGTTCGAGCAGACGGGGGCCAGCTCCGTGCCGCACTCCATGCAGAAGCGGGCACTCTGCGGATTCTCAGCCGCGCAATTCGGGCACGTTCGCCCCTCCATCGCGTTGAGGATAGGACCCGCGAACCGGCACGGGTGTTCATCCGCTTGCGCTACCCTGCGCCGCCGCTTGGAGGAGACGTCTTTGAATCGGATCGGCCTTCCGATCGCGCTCGCATTCGTGTGCGCGCTGCTGCTCGCGGCGTGCGGCGGCAGCGGCGGGACGGATGAGGACCCGCAACAGGTCCTCGCCCAGACCTTCAGCAACCCGACCCCGATCACGAGCGGGACTTTCGATCTCGACTTCAAGATCGATACCAACGGCGGCTCGAGCCCCGGCACGTTCGAGGCGAAGCTGGGCGGCCAGTTCCAGAGCCAGCCGGGCTCGAATCAGTTCCCCCAGTTCGATTTCGACGTCTCGGCCCGGGCCGCGAGCGGCTCGCAGACGCTCTCGGGCAGCGGCGGACTCACCTCCACTGGCAGCCGGGGCTTCGTGAACATCCAGGGCACCGACTACGCGGTGCCGCAACGGCTCTACGACCGATTCACTTCGAGGTACTCCCAGCTCCAGGCCCAGGGCGGCGCCAATCCGCAGGCCGGCCTCCTTCAGAGGCTGAACATCTCGCCGGCCAGGTGGCTCACCGACCTGAAGAACGAGGGCACCGAGGACGTCGAGGGCCAGCCGACGATCCACATCTCCGGCAAGGCGAACGTGCCCCAGATCGTGAGCGACCTGAAGACGATCGTGAAGGACGCCGGTCGCTCGCTCGGGAACGTCGATGTCAGCCAGCTGGATCAGCTGAACACGACGATTCAGTCGGGCGAGGTCGACATCAACACCGGCGAGACGGACAAGCTGCTTCGCCGGGTGGGCCTCGAGTTCACCCTGAAGCCGCCGCCCGGCACGCCGGGCGCTCCGGACTCACTCGACTTCCATCTCGAGCTCAATCTCGCCGACGTCAACAAGCCGCAGACGATCCAGGCGCCGGCGAACGCCCAGCCGCTGGACGAGAGCGCGCTGGAGGGGCTCGGTATCGACCCCTCGGTGCTCGGCGGGGCGCTGGGAGGCGGCCTCGGCAACGGCAAGCTGCCGGAGTCGGGCGGCTCCACGGCTCCGCCGACGCAGTCGGCTACCCAGGCGTACCAGCAGTGCCTCGCGCAGGCGTCCGGGGTCGCGGCCCTTCAGCGCTGCGCCCAGCTCCTCGGCCAGTAGCGCAATCCGCGCCCACGTAAGCTCCGGCGTTCGTGGAAGCGGGGAACACAGAGCGCCCCGGCGCCCCCTCCTTCGGCTGGGGGTTCCTGAAGACGCCGAGTGGGTGGCCCTACCTCCTGGCGCCGTTCATTCCGATTGCGATCGCCCTGAGGCTGATCGACGCCGGTGCGGGGCTCGTCTTCTTCTCCGCAGCGCTCGGCGTCATCCCGACCGCCGCGCTGATGGGGAGGGCCACCGAGGAGGTCGCGGCGCGCTCCGGGCCCGGCATCGGCGGACTGCTGAACGTCACCTTCGGCAACGCCCCGGAGCTGATCATCGCGCTGTTCGCGCTCGAGAAGGGCCTCCAGGAGGTGGTCAAGGCCTCGATCATCGGCTCGATCCTCGGGAACATCCTGCTGGTGATGGGCGCGGCGATGCTCGCCGGGGGCCTGGTCGGTGGTCGCAAGGTCCAGCGCTTCGACCGGACGGCCGCCAGCGTCCAGTCCCTGATGCTGATCCTCGCTGTCGCCGCGTTGGTGATGCCGGCGATCTTCGAGCTGGTCGAGGGACAGGGCCTGCCGCCGATCAACCAGGAGCGGGTGAACTTCGACAGCACCGTGGAGCATCTCTCGCTGGCCGTCGCGATCGTCCTGATCCTCACCTACGCCGCGGGGCTCCTGTTCAGCCTGAAAACCCATCGTGAGCTCTTCAATCCCCACGACGACGACGACGAGGACGACACCTGGGGCTGGTCGGTCCGTAGGTCGGTGATCGCGTTGGCGATCGCCGGGGTGGCCGTCGGGGTGATGTCGGAGATCCTGGTCGGCTCGATCGAGGCCGCATCCCACTCGGTCGGCCTGAGCCAGTTCTTCATCGGCGTGATCGTGGTCGCGATCGTCGGGAACGCGGCCGAGCACTGGGTCGCCGTCCTGGTCGCGACCAAGGACAAGATGGACCTCTCGGTCAATATCGCCATCGGCTCGAGCGGCCAGGTCGCCCTGTTCGTGGCGCCGGTGCTGGTGCTCCTCTCCTTCGTCATCGGCCCCGGCCCGATGCCGCTGGTCTTCAACGGCTTCGAGATCGCCGCGCTCTTCCTCGCGGTTCTCGTCGCCTACCAGGTGACCAACGAGGGCGAGTCGACCTGGTTCGAGGGGGTCCAGCTCCTCGCCCTCTACCTGATCCTCGGCCTCACCTTCTACTACGCGTGAGAGCGTGGACTTCGTCTATCTGATCGCCAGCTTCGCGGTCATCCTGGCCGGTGCCCTGCTGTTCACGAACGCGGTCGAGTGGATCGGCCACCGCCTCGAGCTGGGGGAGGGCGCGGTGGGAAGCCTGCTCGCCGCGGTCGGCACCGCCATGCCCGAGACCCTGATCGCGATCGTCGCCCTGATCGGCGCGACGAAGAGCGAGGACGTCGCCGTCGGCGCGATCGTGGGCGCGCCGTTTCTCCTGGCCACGCTGGCGATGGGCCTCGTCGGCCTGGTTGCGTACCTCTATCGCCACCGCCGCGAACAGGGGATCGAGCTCAGGGCGCATGTGCCGACCCTGGATCGCGACCTTGTCTTCTTCCTGGTCTTCTTCGCGCTGGCACTCGCGCTCGGCCTGGGCGCCTCGGAGGGGATCAGATTCGGGGCCGGGATCGTCTTTCTCCTCGCCTATCCCGTCTACGTCTGGCTCACCCTCGCGCGCGGCGGCGAGGCCCAGCCCGAGGAGACGCTCAATCCGCTGATCATGGACCGGCGTCCCGGCCACGAGACGAATCCCAGCATCGGTATCGCGGTGCTCCAGTTCCTGGTCGGCCTGGGGGCCATGGTCGGCGGCGCTCACCTCTTCGTCGAGGAGCTGCTCAGCGTGGCGGAGGATGTGGGCGTCGAGGCGATCGTCCTCTCCCTGATCCTCGCTCCTCTCGCGACGGAGCTGCCGGAGAAGGTGAACAGCTTCTTCTGGGTCCGCGACGGCAAGGACTCCCTGGCGCTCGGCAACATCACCGGGGCGATGGTCTTCCAGTCCACGATCCCGGTCGCGATCGGCCTGCTCTTCACGGACTGGGATCTAGGCGGGAATGCCGCGGTCTCAGTGGCCCTGGGGCTGGCCGGCGGCGTGATCGCCTACTGGGCGCTTCGTCTGCGCGACCGCTTCGAGCTTCCCGCGGTCCTGGCCTGGATCGCGCTCTACGTGTCCTTCATCATCGTCGTCGCCGTGTAGATGGTTCTTCCGCACGATGAGGAGGGCGCCGGTCCCGCCGTGGTGCTGCTCCACGCGGGCGTCGCCGACCGGACGATGTGGAGCGACCACCTCCCGCCCCTCGCCGACGCCGGCTACCGCGCCGTCGCCTTGGACCTGCCCGGATTCGGGGAGGCGCCGCCGGCCGAGGCTCCCTGGTCGGAGGTGCTCGCGACGATGTCTGCGCTGCACATAGCCAGCGCGGCGATCGTCGGCAACTCCTTCGGCGGCGCCGTCGCCTACAACCTGGCGCTGGTGGCGCCGGAGCGGGTCACGGCGCTGGTCCTGGTGTCGGCTCCGCCGCCCGACCTGGAGCCGTCGAGCGAGCTCGAGTCGGTCTGGGAGGCGGAGGAATCGGCCCTCCAGCGCGGCGAGATCGAGGCGGCGGTCCGTGCCGTGGTGGATGCGTGGACACTCCCCGACGCCCCGCAGGCGCTTCGTGACCGCGTGGCCGACATGCAGCGGCGGGCGTTCGAGCTCCAGGCCGAGGCCGAAGCGCCGACGGAGTTGCCGGCGCCCGCCGAGGAGGATCCGGACCTGCTCGGTGAGCTCGACGTCCCCGCTCTCGTCATGAGCGGGGAGCGCGACATGCCTGACTTCAGGCTCGCCGCCGAGTCGCTGGCGCGGCGCCTGGGAGCGGCGACGCCGACGGTCGTGCCGCGAGCTGGGCATCTCGCGCCGCTCGAGCAGCGGGAGGAGTTCGACCGGCTCCTGATTCGGTTCCTCGATCAGCAGATCTCGGGTTCTTAGGCAAGATTGTCCGTGCGCCGATGACACCGAGGCCGCCGCTCACCCCGTTCGCCGACGAGCTCCCCTTCCCCCGGCGCCTGATCGCCGGCGAGCGGGGTGGCCGGCTCAGCGTGCCGATACGGACCGGGACGCACCGGTTCCACCGCGACCTGCCGGAGTCGCGGATCTGGGGCTTCGCGGGCACCGTCCCCGGACCGACGATCGAGGTCGAGCGAGGCGAGAGCGTCGCGGTCGAATGGCTCAACGAGCTCTCCGGCCCGCTCCCGGTGACGGACAC
>DASTAI010000007.1:0-2247 GCA_035712865.1 Solirubrobacterales bacterium | reverse complement strand
CCGATCCGCTGAGGAGCTCGACCGCCTTGAGCTGGAGGTCCTCGAAGTCGAGGGCAGCCCGGTCCTCCTTCAGGCCCTCATAGCGCGAGCCGAAGCGGGCGACGAGCTCGCGCAGCTGCTCGTAGGCCGGCGCGAGGACGTGGCCGGCGACGGCCGACTGGGCGCGCTTGAGCGCCTTGGAATAGCGCTCGCAGGCATCCCCCTTGAACGCCCTGGCGCCCGACGTGAGCTCGAGCCCGCGCAGGGATTCGAGCAGGTCGTCATCGGGTGGCAGGCCCGGGTCGAGCTCCATCGCCTCCGCGATCCGGGCGCGGCTCTCCAGGCCCCTGCCGCTCGCCTCGGAGCACTCGGGATGCGCCTCGGCCGCGGCCTCGACGAGCGCCGCGATCGCCACGGCGGTATCCGGCGGCGGCAGCTCCGGCAGAACGGGCCTGGAATCGCCGTGGCTGCGGAGCTCGTCGTAGGCCCCTCGGGTCATCTCGAGCAGCGTCCGCCGGCGGTTGGCGGCCGCCAGCTCGAGCGCCTCGGGCTCACCCGACTCGACCATCTCGCCCAGCGCCGAATCGAAGGCGCGGGTGGCGAGCCGCTCGGCCTCGGCCTCGTCGACGACTCGGAAGCGCGGGTCGATGCCGGCCGCCGCCGGGTGCGAGGCGAGCAGGCGGCGGCAGAACCCGTGGATGGTCGAGATCCAAGCCCGGTCGGTGGCCTCGAGCGCCCTCCCGATCGCGTCGGCAGCCTCGCCGTCTGCCTCGCGAAGGCGATTCGAGAGCTCGTCCCGGATCCTCCGCCTGAGCTGGTCGGCCGCGCGCTCGGTGAAGGTGAAGGCGAGGATTCGCTCGACTCCGCCCTCGGGTTCGAGAGCGGCGGCGCAGAAGCGGTCGACGAGCACGCTCGTCTTGCCCGTACCGGCCCCGGCACGCAGGAAGATGTCGCGGTCTCGCCACTCGACCGCAGCGGCCTGCTGGTGCGTCCGCTCGGCGCTCACTCGTCCTCTCCCTCTTCGGACCACGGCTCCTCCTCGGGGAGCCCGCGCTCGCGGCGGCAGATCGGCTGAAAGGTGCAGTAGTCGGGACAGCTGCCGCCCAGGGGGTCGCGGATGACCCTGCCTCCGTGGATCGAGGCGATGATCTCCTCGGCCTTCTCCCTGGCCTCGGTCAGCGCTCCCTCGAAGGCCTCGTCGTCGAGCTGGTCCTTCGGCCGGGGATCGAGCCCCGCGAGCTCCTCGGCGAGCTCCTTCCGCAGCAGGCCCTTGGGCGCGCGGTCGCCGGTTCCCCCGAGCGGCCGGTAGAGCCCGCCGGCGAGATCGTGACCCCACAGCTCGCGTGCGGCCAGCATGTACAGCTGGAGCTGGAGCTTTCCCCTCTTCTCGAGCATCCCCGCACCTCCGTCGACCCTGCCACCGGACTTGTAGTCCTGGACGAGGGCCTCGCCCTCGGGTCCGAGGTCGATGCGGTCGATCTGGCCATGCACCCCGCCCTCTCCAAGCTCGAGCGGGCCCTTCTCGGACTCGTCGAAGCCGAAGGCGGCCTCGGTGTGGGCGGGAACGAAGGCTGTCGCGGTGGCCGCCTCGTCGGCGAGGAAGGCGAGAACCAGCCCCTCGACCCGGCGGAGCGCGGCCGCGGTATCGGCGATCTCGGGTGGCAGGCGCCCTGCTCCCACCTCGCTGACGAGTTCACGCGTCCGCGCGCGCCAGGCGTCCAGGGTCTCCGGGGTGGGCCGGGGCTCGGGACCGGGCGGGTCCTCGTACAAGGTCTCGAGCACTGCGTGAGCGATCGATCCGCTGACCAGCGGCTCCTCCTCCGGGCCGATCCGCCGTGGATTTAGCTCGTGCCGGATGAACCAGCGGTAGGGACAGAGGGCGTACTCCTCGAGCGTCGAGGGCCCGAACAGCTTGATCTCGCGCATGCGCGCGAGCACCGGCTCGAGGCGGAGCGGGCCGGGCCGGAGGCGGCCGTCGCCGGTCCGTGGCCCGACCGCCGCCATCGCTCTGGCGAGTTCCCGCTCGCTCGGGGCGGAGCCCGGGTCGAACACCGACTCGGCGAGACCGCGGCCGTCCGCCTCCGCGACGATCGCCTCGTCGCGCTCATCGAGTCCCTCCGGCAGCCTCGGGGCGAGAAGCTCCCGAACCTCGTCCACATATGGGGATCGTGAGGTCGCGCCGCCCTCGTCGTCGGCGCTGCGCCAGGAGAGCCAGAGCCGCTGTTTCGGCCGCGACAGACAGACGGTGAAGAGGTAGCGGTCCTCGAC
>DASTAI010000006.1:0-3818 GCA_035712865.1 Solirubrobacterales bacterium | reverse complement strand
CCGGCCACACTGGTAGCGCACCTCGAAGCGCGGGTCCTCGAGGCCGATCAGCAGTCCCTCGATGGCGCGGGGCGTATTCGTCGTTGCGAGAACACGAGGCAGGCGGCGGCGGATCGCGAATTCGGTCGTAGGCTCGACGAGAGCATCGGTGAGCTGACCGGCGACCGACGCGGCCACCCGGCGGAGCGCCTCGAGGGCCGCAGGGGCCACCTCGTCCCATCCCAGGAGGAGGATGGCGTGAGCCACGAGCGCCGGCGTGAGCAGCCCGTCGCGCAGTGAAGCCTTCACCTGATGCGGATCGCCTGAGCACAAGGAGGCGGCGCGCGCCGTCATCGGGTCCCTCGGTCCGGGCGATGGAGCCGGCTCCGGGGGCAGGGCCGGCAGGCGCCCGGCCGCGGACAGTTCTCCCGGGGAGAGGTCGGGTCGGGTTTGGAGGATCACGCTCAGCGTCGTGCGATCCAGGCTCTGTCCGATCTCGATCACCGTGGCGCGGTCGAGCAGGCTCTTTTCGAGGGTGTTGGTGTAGCCCCGGTGGAGGCGCCGGGCGACGAGCAGCCCGAGACCGCCGAGGCCGATGGCCAGCCCCATCAACACGCTGACCGCCAGCGCCGGCAACGCGATCAGGACCAGCTTGACCAGACCACCGCCGGCCAGGTCTCCCAGACGCTCGCCGCCCACGTCGACCATCGTCTTGATCGAGCGCTTCTCCGCTGGTCGCATCGGTGTGTAGAAGAGCTCGTAACCGGACCGGAAGACCGAGTTCCGCAGCGCTGCTTCCGCACCCCGGGCGATGGCCAGACACCACAGGCCGGGCGCGAGAAGCACCGCGGCGCCACCGATGCCGACGGCCGCTGGCAGCGTTGCCACCGTCCGCGCCAACCCGAACCGCTCCAGGATCCGACGGGTGAGCCCGGCCTGGACGAGCAGCGTCGCGAGGCTGGTCGCGGTGTAGTACAGGCCGAAGAAGCGCAAGAGGGGCGCGCCGCGGCCATAGGTCGCCGCTGCCTGCGCCTTGAGCGCATAGTCGAGCAGCGCTGCGCCGATGGCGCTGAGTGACACGAACAGGGCCAGGTCCCGGACGTAACTCGAGCGCCAGAGCAAGGAGAGCCCTGGGTTTTCTGCCGCGCGCGCTGGAGGCTCGGTGGAGCCACGGGTGGGAACCGGATGCGCGCGGACGGGTCCACCGGTCCTCGGTGCTCGCAGGATCAGGGTGAGCCCGCCGCAGAGGATGTGCAGCCCGGCGAGAACGAGAAGCATGCCGCTGAGTCCGACGGGCCTGGCCAGCCGCTCGGCGAGGATGCCTCCCAGAAGGCCGCCCAGCGTTGCCCCGCCGGCGATCCGTGCGACATAGTGCTTTGCCGCGCGCGGGTCGAAGCGTTCGTTGATCAGCGACCAGAACCAGGAGATCAGCACCGAGCCGAGCGACCCCACGTGCAGGTACACGGCGACGGCCACGGCGCGCGGAAACGGTCCGGCCAACGCCCAGGCACCGACGAGGAACACGGCGCTGGTGGCCAGAGCCGGAGGAACGACGCGGGACGGTCCGAGCGCGGTCATGGCACGACCGCCGAGAGGGATGATCGCCAGGGAGACCACCGCCGAGATCATGAGCATCGTCGGCAGCGCGGTGATGCTGAAGCTGCTCAGGAACAGCGCGTCGCGCGTCGCCTTGCCCCCCACCTGCTCGGCGATGAGAGTGGTCGAGCAAACGGCGGCAAGCAACGCGGCGACGTCGGCTGCGGAGCGCGTGGCCATCACGTCCTCGTGTTCCAGCGATGGTATAGGATCCGGCGTGTCCAAGCCTCTGCGGATCGGCCCCGTCCAGCCCAGCACTCCGGCGGGCACGGGTCTTGCGTGGGGTGCGCGCCACGCGCTGCCGGAGGATCTGCTCCGGGAGGCCTCTCGTCGCCTGAGCCACATCGCACTGCTCGGAGCCGTGCTGTGGACGGTCGGCAGGGGGTCGGATCACCTGGTGAATGCGTGGGTCCTGGGCAATCCCGCCGGGCTCGAGCTGGGCTCGTCCGATGTCATTGCCGGGGCGAGCGTGGTGCTGTCTCTGGCACTCTTCTTCTACGCCCGTCGGAGCAACCGCGATCCCCAGTTCATCCTCGATCTCGGACTCGTTTACCTGGTGGTCACCGCCTTCGCCCTCGGCAACCTGTTCCACTGGGCGCCGTCGCCGAGTGACCGGGCATGGGCTCCGATGATTTCCTGGATCGGAGTCTGCTGCCTGCTCCTGGCGTCCATCGTCCCCAACACTCCGGGCAAGACTCTGATCGCCGGGCTGCTCGCGGCCTCCATGAACCCGCTGGGCATGCTCATCGCCCGGGCTCGAGGGATGTGGGACTTCGGCCCGACGAAGCACGCGTTCGTCATGCACTATCCCGACTACGTGCTGGTCGGCGTGGCGGTGGCGATCTCGGTCGTCGTCACCCGGCTCGGACAGCAGGTCATCCGCGCGCGGGAGATGGGCAGCTACCGGCTGGGAGAGCTCCTCGGAAAGGGCGGCATGGGGGAGGTGTACAGGGCAACGCACCGAATGCTGGCTCGACCGGCGGCGATCAAGCTCATCCGGCCCGAGGTGCTTGGCGAGTCCAGCCCAGAGGGGGCGAAGGTCGCCGTCTCACGCTTCCGCCGCGAGGCCGATGCGGCGGCATCCTTGCGATCACCACACACGGTCGCGCTCTACGACTTCGGGGTCACCGAGGACCAGACGCTCTACTTCGTCATGGAGCTCCTGGATGGGATGGACCTCGAAACGCTGGTTCGCCAGAAGGGGCCGCTGCCGGCCGCCCGGGTGATCTACATCCTCCGCCAGGTCTGCGAATCGCTCGAGGAGGCCCACCAGAGGGGTATGGTCCATCGAGACATCAAGCCGGCCAACATCCACCTGGGTCGGCTCGGGCTTCGTCACGACTTCGTCAAGGTGCTCGACTTCGGGCTGGTCAAGTCAGCGGCCAATGCCGGCACGGAGCAATCGATCGAGACGGGGGTGGGAATGACGCCCGGGACGCCCGCCTACCTCGCGCCGGAGATGGCGCTGGGAGAGCGGTTCGATGGCCGCGCCGATCTCTACGCGCTGGGATGCGTCGCGTACTACCTTCTCACCGGTCGACTCGTCTTCGAGGCCAGCGCCCCGATCCAGATGATCGCCCGGCACCTCCACGACACACCGGTCCCTCCCTCGCAGCGCGCGGAGCTCCCCGTGCCGGCGGCGCTCGACGAGCTGGTGCTCGCCTGTCTGGCGAAGAAGCCGGAGGATCGCCCCCGCAGCGCCGCGGCGCTGGCGCGTTCGCTCGCGGCAATCGACGCGGGCAGCACCTGGGACGAGGAGCGAGCCATTCGCTGGTGGCAGATCAATCAACCAGGCATCGGTCGAACGGGTTCGCCGAGCTGAGCTCCCTGCTCAGGATCCGCTCAGCCGGTCGGTGGGCTGGATCTCCCGGATGCCCTTCGGATCGATGGTCAGGAAGAACAGCGGTTTCTGCGCCTCGCGCCGGTCGTTGAAGCTCGTCTTCCCCGTCGCGCCCTCGAAGTCCTTGATCGCCGCGAGCCCATCGCGCACCGTCGCCCGGTCGAGCGCCGCGGTCTGCTTGTCCACGACCTGTCGCAGCATCCGCGCCGAGTCGTAGCCGATGGCGTCGAGCAGCGTCGGGGTCGTGTCCTTGTACGCCTCGCTGTAGAGCCTGACGAAGCGCTTCGTCGCCTCGTGACTGCTGTCCGCGTAGAAGCCGTCCACGAAGACGCTGCAGAGGACGAACTTCCCGCCCCGCTCCACCAGCTGCGGGATGCCGTCGCCGTTCTTCGGCGAGTTCCAG
>DASTAI010000005.1:0-4032 GCA_035712865.1 Solirubrobacterales bacterium | reverse complement strand
GCGGGTTCTCGGCTACTGGGGGGTGAGCCCGGCGGGCAACTTCGAGGGCCGGAACATCCTCCACGTCCCGCTCGGGGCGAGCGCGCAGCGGCCGCCCGAGCTCGGCGACGCCCGAACCGCCCTCTACGCCTGGCGCGACGGCCGGGTCCGGCCCGGTCTCGACGACAAGCGGATCTGCTCGTGGAATGCGTTGATGATCGCCGCCCTCGCCGACGCCGGGGCGGCGTTCGGCCGCGAGGACTACCTCGACGCGGCGGCGGCCTGCGCCCGCTTCGTCTGGGAGGGGATGCGGGATTCCCAGGGTCACCTGCAGCGGACCTGGAACCAGGGCGAGGCGCGGCTCAACGCCTATCTCGAGGACCACGCCTTCCTGGTCGAGGCCCTCCTGCGCCTCTACGAGGCGACACTGGAGGTCCGCTGGTTCGACGCGGCGCGGGAGACCGCCGACACGATGATCGAGCGCTTCGCCGACGACGAGCTCGGCGGCTTCTTCACCACCTCGAACGACCACGAGGAACTGATCGCCCGCCGCAAGGACGTCGGGGACCACCCCATCCCCTCAGGGAACTCAGCCGCCGCCTACGGACTGCTGCGACTCGCCGCTCTCACGGGGCAGCGTGACTACGAGGACCGGGCGGTGGGTGCGATGCGTCTCTTCGCGCCAGCGGCGGCTCGCCACCCGGACGCCTTCGGACACCTGCTCCAGGCGATCGACTTCCACCTCTCCGCCGTGCGCGAGGTCGCCCTCGTCGCTCCGTCGAACGGCGATGGCTCCGCCGACCTGGGCGAGCTCGCCCGGGTCGTCCGCTCGGCTCACCGCCCGCACCTGGTCCTCGCCGGGGGGCCCGAGGGCTCCGAGCGCCCGGAGCTGTTGCGCGAGCGACCCGCCGTCGGGGGCAGGCCGGCGGCCTACGTCTGCGAGCACTTCGCCTGCAAGGCCCCGGTGACGGAGCCGAGCGAGCTCCAATCGCAGCTCGCCTAGCTCAGCGTGACGCTCGCGACCACGGCCAGCGGCCCTCAGTCTCCACCTCGAGGGCGAAGCTCAGGAACGTCCTGATCACGACGATGAGCCCGAGGACGGCGACGTTCTCCAGTGAAGGCTGTACGGCGACGGTTCTGATGATGTCGGCGGCGACGAGGAACTCCAGACCCAGGAGGATGCTGCGGGCGAAGACCGCACGCACCGTCTCGTAGACCTTCTCGGCTCCCTGCCCTCGTACGAGGTCCATTCCGCCGGTCACCAGCGCCGCCGCCAGGCCCACCATGAGCGTCGCCACGCCGAGGACCTCGACGCCCCGCGCAATGTCGTTCATCGTCCCCTCGAGACCCATCCGGGTCACCACCCCCTAGAGGATCGGCAGAAACTGCTCGATCTCGTACGGCGTGACCCGCACGCGGTAGTCCTCCCACTCCTGCCGCTTGATCTCGATGAAGCGGTTGAAGGCGTGCTCGCCGAGGGTGCGCAGGACGAGCTCGGACTCCGCGGCGACTTCGATCGCCTCGCCGAGCGTCTCGGGCAGCTGTTCGATGCCCCGCCGCTGGCGCTCCTCCGGGGTCAGGTGGTAGAGATTCTGCTCCATCGGCTCCGGCAGCTCGTATCCGTTCTCGATCCCCTCGAGGCCCGCGTGCAGCATCCCGGCGAAGCAGAGGTACGGGTTGCAGGCCGGGTCCGGGCAGCGCATCTCCGCGCGGGTCGCCTGCTCCTTGCCGGGGTGATAGAGCGGTACGCGAATGAGTGCCGAGCGGTTGCGCCGAGACCAGGAGAGGTAGACGGGTGCCTCGTAGCCGGGGATGAGCCGCTTGTAGGAGTTCACCCACTGCGCGAACAGCGGGGAGAGCTCACGGGCGTGCTTGAGCTGACCGGCGATGAACGCCTTGGCGGTGTCGGAGAGGAAGTACTGGTCGTCCGGGTCGAAGAAGGCGTTCTTGCCGTCCCGGGAGAGCGATTGGTGCACGTGCATCCCCGACCCGTTCACTCCATCGAGCGGCTTCGGCATGAAGGTCGCGTGCCAGCCGTTCTTCATCGCGTACTCCTTGACCGTGATCCGGTAGGTCATGCAGTCGTCGGACATCGCGAGCGCGCCCTTGTAGCGCATGTCCACCTCGTGCTGGGAGGGCCCCACCTCGTGGTGGGTGTACTCGACGTGGATCCCGAGCTGCTCCAGGGCGAGCACGGTCTCGCGGCGCACGTCCGAGCCGGCGTCGAGTGTGGTCAGGTCGAAATAGCCACCCTCGTCCAGCACCTCGGGAATGCCGTTCTCTGGCTCGGCGGAGCGGAAATAGAAGTACTCGAGCTCGGGGCCGATGAGGAAGTCGTCGAATCCCATCTCCGTCGCCCGGTCGAGCGCCCGGCGCATGATCCAGCGCGGATCGCCCTCGTAGGGCTCACCCCCCGGGACCCGGATGTCGCAGATCATCCGCGCGGTGCGGTTGGTGTCCTCGATCCGCCACGGGATCAGCCGCAGGGTCGTCGGGTCCGGCACCGCGATCATGTCGGACTCCTCGATCGGGTTGAACCCGGTGATCGAGGAGCCGTCGAAACCCATGCCGCCCTCGAAGGCGTCGTCGAGCTCCGCCGCGTGGATCGAGAAGCTCTTCAGCTGGCCGAGTAGATCAGTGAACCAGAGGCGAACGAAGCGAACGTCGTTCTCCTCGCAGTAGGCGATCGCCTCCTGGGGGTTGGTAGCGAGGACTTCCTTGGTGCTCGTCGAGGCCATCGGCTCGGAAACTTATCGCTCAGACATCCAAGCCGCCTCGGGCCGCGTAGGAGAGAGCAGAAACACGAATATGCCTGTACACTTACGAGGCGTAAGTAACCGGCTAAAAGTAAAGTAAGCCCTTTGTAAAAGGCGGATCGAGGCAATGACAGTAAAGACAGACGTCAGTCGCTTCCACATCCACGATGAGCTCACCGCCCCGGACGGAAGCGCCCCCCTGATCAAGAGCATTCAGACGGCTGGCGGTGCCGTCTCGAAGTTCATCGGCGTTCTCGCCGAGTCCCCTGCCGCCCTGCGCGGCTACACCCGTCTTCGCACCGAGCTTCGCTCGAGCAAGCTCCCTCGTGCCACCCGTGAGCGCATCGGGCTCGCGGTCGCCGAGTGGCGCCACGACCCCTACACGCTGACCCAGTACGCCCGCACCGCGCGAGCGGCCGGGCTCGGCCTGGACGAGGTCGCCCGGGCGCGCAACTTCACGTCCTCGGACGAGAAGGAGGCTGCGCTGCTCACCCTGCTGAACGCCACCCTCAACCCCAACGAGCGCCCCCCTCACCACCTGGTCGAGGAGGCGAGAGAGGCCGGCTGGTCCGACGAGGAGATCCTCGACGGGGTTGCAGAGCTCGCCCTCGCCGAGTTCGAGAGCCTGTTCGCCTCCGTCGCGGCCCTGCCGCAGGAGGGCGACCCCGCGGTTCGCCGGGACGTAGCTGCCTAGACGCTGTTGTGCCGCCGGCGAGTTAGCTCGCCGGCGGAGTGACGGTGGCCGTGATCGGGCCGGACCCCACGGTGAGGAAGCCGACTCGCTTGGCGGCCTTCTTGGTCAGGTCCCAGGCGAAGCCCTTGTGGAAGGGGCCGCGGTCGATGACCGTGGCCGTCAAGCTGCGTGCGCCGTAGCTGAAGGTCACGGTCGTGCCGCAGGGAAGCCTCTTGTGGGCGACCCCGATTGTGGTCGGGGTGAGCAGGGTGCCGCAGGCAGTCATCTTGCCCCAGAAACCTGGTCCGTACCAGGTGGCCGCCTTGTGGACCGTCCAGCTTGGACCCGAGCTCGGCGTGGCGGTGGGCTCGGTCGGAGTGGTCGTGGTGCCTCCCGGCACTCCGCTGCCCCCGGTCTCGGCGCCGGCAACCGGGGCGGCGACGCCGATGGCGGCGACGCATGCCAGTCCAGCGATCGCGCGAGTTGTTCGCTTGCTCGTCAACCTTCCTCTTTCGTTGCTTACGGGGTTAGCTGACGGGCTCGCGCTGAAAGATCGCGCTACGCGGCGTGGTGGCCGCGATTCGCCCCAACTACTGGGTCCCCCGATCTCCGCCTATGTGATTG
>DASTAI010000004.1:0-3102 GCA_035712865.1 Solirubrobacterales bacterium | reverse complement strand
GGGGCCCTTGCCGCAAAGGGTCACCTCGACTCCCTCGGCGGTCAGCTCCTCGCCGAGGTGGAAGGCCTGGATGACGCTGTTCACGTTGAGCTTGCCGAAATGGAGGAAGAGGACCCTCAACGAGCCGCCTCCCTCATCGCGAGCTCGAGCTCGTCTCCGCTGAACGGGGAGGGCCTGAAATCGGCGGCCTCGCGTAGGAAGCCGCGACCGTAGTAGGGGTCTCCCGCGGCGAGCTGCTCGTACCAGCGGTCCACGAACAACGCCCGGTCCAGGACGTCGAAGTCGGAGCGGCGCTGTGCCTCCGTCGTGTGGTCGATGGTCCGCGGGGCCGGGGTGCAGATCGTCGACGCGCCGGCCTGGCGCAGCTTCAGGCAGAGGTCGTAGGCCTGGAACTCCCTGCTGTAGGCCTCCTCGAACCGACCGACGCGATCGAAGAGGGAGCGCCCCACCAGCATGCACTCCATCCCCACGGCCGATACCTCCCGGGCGACAGAGAGTGCGCCGTAGTAGCCGTCGCCGTCACTCTCAAAGTCCCGCATCACGGGGGTGGCCGGGTCGTAGAGCCCGATCGCGACTCCCGCCGCCGAGACGCGGCCGTCGGGGTGGACGATGGTCGGCCCCACCGCGCCGACGCCGGGCAGCTCCGCGTAGAGCAGCAGCTGCTCGATCCAGTCCGGCTCGACCACCTCGGTTTGCTCGCCAAGGAAGACGATGAACTCACCGTCGCCGCCGCCGGCAGCCAGATTCGCCTGCCTGCCGGGGTTGAACGGTCCGGCCTGACGGCGAGTGGGGGTCACGACATCGACCGTTGGATTGCTTCGGCGCGATCGCGGGCGGAGCCGCAGACGGTGAGGGATGCTCGGGTGCGGGGCCGCCTCGGTCCCGATCCCACGGCGCTCTAGATGGGCGTTCACGGAGCGGGCCTGGAGCTCGGTCACGCCCTCCTTCTCCTCCTCGCCGAGCGCGATGCTGCCCGGGATGGCCCGCCAGTGGTAGAGGATCTCGGGGATGTGGTGGATCCGGTCGGTGCGCTCGGAGAGGCGGAGAAGCAGCTCGAAGTCCTGGATCGTGTCGAATTTCGGATCGAGGCCGCCTGCCTCGGCGATCAGATCACGCCTCGCCACCAGCAGGTGCCCGACGTACATCGCGCCGAGGGCGTAGACCGGCGACCAGTCGGGCTTCAAGAAAGGATCGGTCAGGCGACCGTCGGCCGTCAGTTTGTCCTGATCGGTGTAGATGACGTCCGGGTGACCATCGCCGAACGCCTGCGCGACCCGCAGCAAGGCGTCGGGCGCAAGCGTGTCGTCGTGGTCGAGAAAGGCGACGAGCTCGCCGCGGCAGAGCTCGAGCCCCGCGTTGGTGGCCGCCGAGATCCCCGCGTTCCGCTCGAGGAAGCGGGCCGTGATCCGCGGGTCGCGCGAGACCGCCCGGGTGACGACCCGCCGAGTGTCGGCTCGCGTCGAGCCGTCGTCGACGATGACGAGCTCCCAATCGGGGTAGCTCTGAGCCCGAACAGAGCCGATCGCGTCGCGCAGGTGGCGCGGCTCGGTCTCATACGTCGGCACGACGACCGAGATCAGCGGTCGGTCGGCCAGCATCGCCACTTCCCGCCCCGCACCGTCGACGGAGCTGCGTCTACCGACCACGCCGTAGAAGCCTGCCCAGTTGGCGCAGCGGCTTCGTCAGCCGCCAGCTCGTGCTCGCCTCGTACTCGGCCGAGACCAAGGCGGCCGGCGACCCCGGGCCGCCGCGTGCCCAGTCCGCGTCCGCCGCGGCGAACGAGCGCCGCATCAGCTCGCGGTCCATTTCCTCGCGCTCGCGGTGGTGCCGGTGCGCCGCCCGGTCGAGCTGCTCGCCGAGATAGAGGGCGTTCGCCTGCGCCGCCGTCAGCTCCCGTCCTTCGCCGGGCTCGGGACGCTCGAGGTCATCCGCGGTGATGTCGCCGGGCCGCTTGCGGAGGGTGACCAGACGGCCGCCCTCCGTCTCCTCGACTGGGAGTAGCTCGAAGGCGCGGCCCCAGTGGGCGCGCAGCCACCACTCCGAGTGGAAGACGATCCGCCGACCCGGGCCGTTGAGCGCGGAGACGACGGTCATGCCGATCCGCGACTCGTCCCAGTCGCTGCCGGTCAGCTCCTCGAAGCGCTCTCGCGGGGTGAGCCAAACCATGAGCCGGCCATCGCCGGCCAGCAGGCGCCGCAGCTCGAGCAGCCAGTCGGCCCAGTGTTCGACCAGGTGGGTGAACGCCGTGAGCGCTCGAATCTCCTCAACCGAGCCGTCCGGCCCGGAGAGCGGTGGGTGTGGGCCGTCGGCGAGCACCGAATCGAAGTCCAGCATCGAGGCAATCGTACGAGCCCGTCCCGGCCGCGGGGTCCTCTGCTATCAGTCCGCCATGATCTTGATCACCGGTGGCGCCGGTTTCGTGGGCTCGAATCTCGCGATTCAGCTTGCCGAGCGCCACCCGGACTGGGAGATAGTCGCGCTGGACAACCTGCACCGGCCCGGATCGGAGCTCAACCCGCCGAGACTCGAGCAGGCCGGCGTCCGGTTCGTCCGCGGTGACGTGCGCGAGCCGGCCGATCTCGCCGAGCTTTCGGGCGCCACCGCGCTGGTCGAGTGCTCGGCGGAGCCCGCGGCGACCAGCGGAATCGACGGCGACACGTCGTTCGTCTTCCACACCAACCTGACCGGCGCGTACAACTGCCTCGAGCACGCCCGCCGGGAGGGCGCCTTCGTGCTCTTTCTCTCCACCAGCCGGGTCTATCCGATCGCGGCGCTCAATCGGCTCGCCTACGAGGAGGGCGAGACTCGCTTCGAGCTGATCGACGATCAGGAAATGCCCGGGGCCTCCGCGGCCGGGATCTCCGAGGATTTCCCGCTGGCGGGCGCCCGGACCCTCTACGGCGCGACCAAGCTGGCGGCCGAGTCGCTGATCGAGGAATATCGGGAGATGTTCGGGTTGCGGGCGGTCGTCGACCGCTGCGGCGTGATCGCCGGACCATGGCAGATGGGCAAGGTCGACCAGGGCGTGTTCGCGCATTGGTTGCTCAGCCATCGCTTCGGGCTGCCGCTGAGCTACATCGGCTACGGCGCCGAGGGCAAGCA
>DASTAI010000003.1:0-5075 GCA_035712865.1 Solirubrobacterales bacterium | reverse complement strand
CGAGCCAACGGGATTCTTCGCGCTCACCTCGGTGGTCCTTGCGTTCACCGGCGTCGAGGCGCTCTACGCTGACATGGGCCATTTCGGACGGGGGCCGATCACGAGGGCGTGGCTCCTCCTCGTCTTCCCGGCGTGCATCCTCAGCTATCTCGGCCAGGGGGCTCTGATCCTCGACGATCCTGGCGCAAGCAGCGCCCCGTTCTTCCACCTGATGCCACACGCGGGGTTGATTCCCCTGGTTCTGCTGGCGACGGCGGCGACCGTGATCGCCTCGCAGGCCGTCATTTCGGGTGCCTTCTCGATCGCCCACCAGGCCTCTCAGCTCGGCTACCTGCCGCGCCTGCACGTGGTCCACACCTCCTCCCGGACGTACGGGCAGGTCTACGTGCCGGCGATTAACTGGCTGCTGCTGATCGTCGTCGTCGCCCTCGTGTTGGTCTTTCAGTCGTCCGCGAAGCTCGCCTTCGCCTACGGCACCGCGGTGACCGGCACGATCCTGATGACGACCATCCTCTTCTCGGTCATCGCACGGCACCGCTGGCGCATCCCCCTCCCGGTCGTCGTCGCCGGCACCGCGTTCTTCCTCGTCATCGAGCTGTCCTTCTTCGCCTCGAACCTGACGAAGATCGGCCATGGCGCCTGGCTGACGCTCGCGATCGGCTTCCTGCTCTTCTTCGTCATGGTCACCTGGTTCCGCGGGCGGCAGCTCGTCACCAGGCAGCGCTTTCACGTCGAGGGACCGCTGCGAGGCTTCATCGCCGAGCTGCGCACCCACGATCCGCCGGTCTCTCGCGTTCCGGGCACCGGTGTGTTCCTCAACAGGGGCAAGGAGACGGCACCGCTCTCGATGCGCGCCTGCGTGGATCACTTGCACTCGCTGCCGGCGAGCGCGGTGATCCTCTCGCTCGAGACCCTGCCGGTCCCACGGATCGCGCCTCAGGACCGCCTCGAAGTCGACGACCTCGGTCACACGGACGATCGGATCACGTTCGTCCGCGCCAAGTACGGCTACGCCGAGGAGTACGACGTGCCCAAGCTGCTCCGGCAGATCGCCAAAGCCGGCGTGGAGTGCCCGGTGGATCCCCGCAACGCATCGTTCTACCTCTCACGGGTGGAGCTCAAGCCCAGCCACAAGCCGGGCATGAGCTACTGGCGCAAGCGGGTGTTCCTCTTGATCTCCCTGATCACCGCCGAGCCCGCCGACTACTTCAAGCTGCCGCGCGAGCGAGCGGTCACGCTCGGCTCCGAGATCGAGTTCTGAGAACGGTCAGCTCGCCTGGGCGGGCGCCGAGCCGGAGAGCAGCTGCTTGGCCTGGTCGGCCTGCTCGGCGGCGACCATGACGTCATAGCGACCCGCGACCAGGCCGGACGTCGATGAGAAGTCGCGCTGTCCACGGGACGCCCATTGTGCGAAGAATCCGAACAGCGCCCCGAACACCGCGCCGATCAGCAGGCCACCGAGAACGAGGCCGACCCACTCGGGGCCGGTCGTGAAGAGCCCGACGAGGAGACCGAAGAAGAGGCCCCACCAGGCGCCGATGCCGGCGCCGTACATCGCGGCGCGTCCTGTGGTCAGCCGGCCGGTGACGTGCTCGACCAGCTTCAGGTCGGAGCCGACGATGTCAACGTGCTCGACCGGCAATCCGCCGTCCGAGAGGCGATCGACAGCCTTCTGGGCCTCGGGATAGGTATCGAAGCTGGCGACGGACTGACCGTCGCGGGCTGCTGCTGTGAGTTGCGGGCTCGCGTCCAATTGGAGTCCTTCCGCGTCAGTGGGGTGACCATTGGAGTCTGTCACGCCCCTTGACAGGCCGGGTGAGCGCGTCGGGCTAGGTTAATCCGATGCCCGAGCTGTCCTGCGTGGCCCACGTCCACAGCACCTACTCCGATGGCACCGCGAGCCTCGCCGAGCTGCTGGAGACGGCGCGCGCCACCGGAGTGGACGTCCTGCTCCTGACGGACCACGACACCCTCGCCGCCCGTCGCGAGGGCTGGGAGGGAGATCACGACGGAGTCTTCCTGCTGGTCGGAGACGAGGTCAGCCCGAAGGGAGGGCACTACCTGGCGTTCGGCGTGGAGGAGCCGATCGCCCACCGCGGGCTCTCCGCCGTGGAGATCGCGGCCGCGGTCCGAGCCGCGGGTGGAGTCGGGTTCGCGGCCCATCCCTTTTCGACAGGCGGGCACATGTTCGTCCCGTCGATCGCGCGCCGCATCGTGCGGCCGCACGGCTGGGAGGGGCTCGAGCAGGAGGGAGGCCTCGACGGCATCGAGCTCTGGAGCGTTCTCACGGACGCGGCCGAGGCCTGGCGAACCCCCGTTGAGGCGGTCCGCTGGCTGCGGCACCAGGAGAAAGCGGTCGCGGCCGGCCCATCGGCTCGCCACCTCGCCATCTGGGACTCCCTGTCGGCCCACCGGCGCGTGCCTGCGATCGGAGGGCTCGACGATCACCAGCGCGGCATCCGGTTCCGCGGCCGCGTCCGCTCGCCGGTGCCCCACCGGCGGAGTTTCAATCTGCTGCGCACCCACCTGGTCTGCGATCGCCCGCTGACGGGCGAGACAGCGACGGACCGGGCGACGATCGTCCGCGCGCTGGGGGCGGGCGCGGCATGGCTGCATTGCCCGATCGTGGCGCCGGCAGACGGCTGCCGGCTCTGGGTTGAAGGCGACGGCTCGAGCGTCGAGATGGGCGGAGAGGGAGCGGCCCGTCCCTCGGTGCTCCGGCTGCGACTGCCCTGTCCCGCCGAGGTGAGGGTGCTCCGCGACGGGAAGCCGCTTCACGCAGAGCGGACGGACCGGCTCGACCTCGACTGCGCGCAGCCGGGGGCGTACCGGATCGAGGCGAGAATCGACGGCCGGTTCTGGCTCCTCTCGAACCCGGTGCACCTGCGGCGAGCGGCACCCTAGACTCGCGCCCGAGTGAGCCACATCGTCAAGCCCAAGCCCGCCTGCCGCCACTGCGGTGCCACGCTCGACCATGGCTGGAGCCGATGCCCGCGCTGCGGGCGGCGCTCGCTGCTCAGCCTGGTGCTGCCGAAGGGCCCCAGGGCCTGAGCGCCGCTACCTGCGGAGCAGCACGTAGACGAGCGCGGCGGCGAAGGTGAGCTGTCCGACGCCGAACGCCGTCCCGAGGTTCTTCGCGCCGAAGAGCTCCGCGAGGCCGACTCCGATCGCGAACGCCGCCAGGACGATCGCGAAGCTCCCGGGCAAGCCGGACTTCAAAGGCGGTGCTACCAGGGCCCGGGCCAGTAGCGCCCGAGCATCGACGGCTTGGTCGGCTGGGCGTCGTCGGCGCGGCGCAGGTCATCCGGCGCCGAGCCCTGGCGGCCCGCATGCCGGCCGATCACGACAACGGCGAGCAGGAATACGACGGAGACGATGGCCAGCGCTGTCACGACGCGGAGGATACGGCGGCCGGTAGCTTGAACCACGTGCTCACCGACTACCACCTGCACCTCCGCCCGGACGACACCGGTGAGGCGGCCGACTACTTCACCGGGGAGAACATCGAGCGCTACCTGGCGGCGGCGGAGGAGCACGGCATCGACGAGCTGGGGGTCTCCGAGCACGTCTACCGGTTCACCCAGTCCCTCGAGATCTGGCGGCATCCCTACTGGGAGGCCTCGGCGCGCGACGACCTCGACGTCTACGTGGAGTTCGTTCGACAGACGCCGCTGCGACTGGGGATCGAGTGCGACTACGTGGCCGGCAGCGAAGACCGGATTGCCACCCTTCTAGAGCGCGACTTCGACTACGCGATCGGCTCGATCCACTTCCTCGGCGAGCAGGGAGCCGTCGACGACCGCCGCTACGACGTCTGGGAGCGGATCGGCGATCCCGATGAGGTCTGGTCGAGCTACTTCCGCTGGCAGGCCGAGCTCGTCAGGTCCGGCCTCTTCGACATCGTCTCCCACCCCGATCTCGTGAAGATGTGGGGCGACGATCGCCCCCAGCCCGAGAGAGACCCGCGCTTCCACTACGAGCCCCTGGTGGAGGCGATCGCCGATAGCGATATCGCGGTGGAGGTCTCGACCGCCGGGCTCCGCAAGCCCGTCGGCGAGATCTACCCGGCGCGCGCCCTGGCCGAGATGTGCGTCGAGGCGGGTGCGGACTTCGCCCTCTCCTCGGATGCTCACGCTCCCGATCAGGTCGGATTCGGCTACGAGGAGGCGCTGCGGTTCCTGGATGACCTGGGCGTCGAGCGGATCTGCGTCTTCGACGGGCGCCAGCGCAGCCTCGAGCCTCTCGGGGCTCCCGGGGACGGGGCCCGGCAGCGGTCTGGGTCCGAGGAGGCGGGCGACTGATGGGGCTCCGCGTGGGGACCGGATACGACTCCCACCGGCTGGTGGAGGGCGAGCGCCTGGTGATCGGCGGGGTCGAGATCGAATATGACCGCGGTCTCTCAGGGCACTCGGACGCCGACGTCCTCACGCACGCCGTGATCGATGCTCTGCTCGGAGCGTGCGCCCTCGGCGACCTCGGTGAGCTGTTCCCGCCCGACGAGGAGGAGTGGCGCGGCGCCGACTCCATCGACCTGCTGCGTGTGGTGGTCGGCCGGCTGCCCGGCGCTGTGACGAACGTCGACGCCACCGTGATCTGCGAGGAACCGAAGCTGGGTCCCCACAGGGCGGAGATGGCGTCGAACCTGGCCAGCGTCCTCTCGGCTCCCGTCAGCGTGAAGGCATCGACCAATGAGGGGATGGGCGCGATCGGCAGGGGGGAGGGGATCGCCTGTGTGGCGGTCGCGCTGGTCGACACCGGAGACGAGCTGCGAAGGATCTGACGACGCTGCCCACCCGGCTGCCGCGGGCATAAGCTTCTCCCGATGGCACAGGATGGGCTCAGAGAGGGGATCGGGAGCCTGATTTCGCGGCTGCCGACCGCCGTCGGCGACGTCGCCTTCGAGCTCAAGGTGTTCTCCGACGTCGGGCTGTTGAGGCCGATCCGGCCCGACAGGCTCGCGAGGGTCGCCGAGCGCTACGTTCGCTGGGGTGCGTCCCCGGCGCTCGGGTCAGCGTCGAATGCGCTCACCGTTCCGGACCGGACCGCGATCATCGACGAGGCCGGCGCTCTCACCT
>DASTAI010000002.1:0-11450 GCA_035712865.1 Solirubrobacterales bacterium | reverse complement strand
GCCCTCGTCACCGTGAGTAAGGGACAGGCCACGGGCCGCGATGCCGGACACGCAGTTGCTGCGAAGAAATGCAAGAAGAAGAAGAAAAAGCACTCGGCGTCGTCGGCTAAGAAGAAGCACAAGTGCAAGAAGGTCCACCATGTGGTCCTGCCGGCCCCGGCTCCGCTCGTGCGCGCCACGCTCGCATGGACCGCCAACAACGAGGTCGACCTGCACGCGTTCGATCCCAGCGGCAACCACGCCGGCTGGGACTTCGGGGTGAATGGACTCGTCAACAACATCCCGAACGCGCGCCACGGTGGAGACTCGGGGGGTCTCACTGGCGGCACGGAGACGTTCACCGACGACATCTACGTCGTGGGCGGACCGTCGAACCGGGAGTTTGCCTACGTCGCCTGCCTGTACAGCTTCACGGGTACAGACGACTACACAGCGACGTTCTCGGGCGTAACCAGGTCCGGGACAACAACGACCCTGACCCTCGAGGGAACGCCCGGCGGTGGCACGGTCAACGACGACGACATCTACAAGATCACTGCGCCTGGTGGCCCAACTCTCACGGACGATCAGGCATTCAACACCTGCGAAGGGTAGTCAGTCGCGAATTGGCGACCCTGACCGGCCGGCGAAAGCCGGCCGGTCTCATTCTGGGGCGCGCTCCGCCTAGGCTGCCGCCATGCCGAAGAGCAAGGGAGTCATCGCCGCGGGGCACCCGCTGACCGCGGAAGCCGGCGCGCAGGTGCTGCGTGAGGGAGGGACCGCGGTGGATGCCGCGATCTGCGCCGTGCTCACCTCCTTCGTCACCGAGAGCCAGCTGAGCGGCTTCGGTGCGGGCGGCTTCATGATGGTCCAGGACGGTGGCGAGCAGAGCCTGATCGACTTCTTCGTCGCGGCGGGTGGCGCCGACGGGGAGGAGCGGCAGGCCGAGCTGATCCCCATTCCCGTCTACTTCGACGGCACACCCCAGATCTTCAACTGCGGCGCAGCCTCGTGCGGGGTGCCTGGCAATCCCGCCGGCCTCGAGCAGATCCACCGGCGCTTCGGCTCGGTCCCGATCGCCCGCCTGGCGGAGCCGGGTATCGAGCTCGGCCGCGCGGGGGTCGAGCTGACGGCGGGGGCCGCGTACTTCCACGAGATCCTGCACCCGATCCTGGTCTCGACGCCGGAATGCGCAGCGCTCTACACGCCCGAGGGGAGGCAGTTGGTGGAGGGGGACACCTTCCGCTACCCGGAGATGTCGGACGCGCTGGAGCGCTACGCGGCCGAGGGCGCCGAGCCCTTCTACCGCGGCGACATCGCCCGGAGCCTCAGCGAGTGGGTGCGCGAGCGCGGCGGCACACTGGGGATGGACGACATGGCGGCATACGAGCCGGTCGAGCGGCGACCGGTGAAGGCCTCCTTCCGCGGCTACGAGGTGCTCACCAACGCTCCGCCATCCCCGGGCGGCATCCTGATCGCGTACTCCCTCGGCGTGCTCGAGCGCCTCGGGGAACGCACCGGCGTCGAGCAGTTGGTCGCCGCCATCGAGGCCGCAAACGCTCGCCGGACCGACGACTTCCACGTGGGACTCCACGACGAGAAGTACGTCGAGCGTTTTCTCGCCACCGACCTCGACGAGGTCGCCGAGCGCATCAAGGCCGGTGAGTGGGTCGGCGGGCGGAGCGGAGCGGGCGGGCCCGCGGACCGCCTCGGGTCGACCACCCACATCGCGGTGCTGGACGCGGATGGGAACTGCGCCTCGGTCACCTGCTCGAACGGGACCGGGTCCGGGGTCCTGGTGCCCGGCACCGGGATCCACCTCAACAACATGCTGGGCGAGGAGGACCTGAATCCCCAGGGCTTCCATCGGATTCCGCCCGGGCGCCGGGTCAGCTCGATGATGTCGCCGACCCTCGCCCTCCGCGACGGCGAGGTCGCGCTGGGTCTGGGGAGCGCCGGGTCGAACCGGATCCGCTCGGCGATCCTGCAGGTGGCGGTCGACGTGCTGGAGGGCGGACTGGACGCGGACCAGGCCGTCCATGCCGGCCGGCTTCACTTCGAGGCAGGCGAGGTGCAGGCGGAGCCCGGCGTGGACGAGCAGGGACTCGCCGACCTCGAGCGGCGCGGCGTCCCGGTCGTCCGCTGGAAGCGCGAGAACCTCTTCTTCGGCGGCTGCCAGGCGGTGGCGCGCGATGCGGAGACCGGCGAGCTCAGCGGCGGGGGAGACCCGCGCCGCGGCGGCGCCGTCGTGCTCGCGTAGCTATTCCGGCAGACCCGGGAAGTGGACCTTGCCGTTGGAGCTCGCCCGCTCGGCCGCCTCCTCGGCGCGCTCGAGCGCCTTGCCCACGGCCCCCAGCGCGTTGGCGAGCAGCCCCATCCGCTCGTCCTCGTCGCGCATCTCGAGCAGCTGCTGCTTGGTCTCGGCCGGCAGCTCGATGCGGGACGCGATCGAGTAGGCGGACGCGTCGTCGAGCTCCGACGGGTCGGGTCGCTCACCGGTGGCACGCTCGGCGAGCTCGGCAAACGCCTCGCGCGCCGCGCTCGCGGCTTCCTCATCGACGGGCGGCACGTCCTCGTCCGGGATCAGCTCCACCTCGCCGGCCGGATACTCGGGCGACTCGAAGCGGTCGAGCACCCTGAACGGCGCCTCGCCGCTGACGACGATGTTCATCCGTCCGTCGTCGAAGCGCTCCAGCACGTCGTCGATGCGGGCGGTGCAGCCGACCGAGCGCGCTCCCTCGTCGTCCCGGAGGACGATCCCGAACGGCTCACCCTGCTCGAGGGCCACGCCCACCATTCGCTTGTAGCGCTCCTCGAAGATGTGGAGCGGGACCTGCTCGCCGGGGAGCAGCACGAGCGGCAACTCGAAGATCGGAAGCTCGTGACCCGCCATCCCGGCCCATCTTAGATATGCGAGGGTCCCCCGCTGGGGCGCAACCGTTATGGCCAGCGACATCGACTTCGAGGCCGAGGGGCTGCTCGGCGACCTGAGCGGGAAGGCGCGTGAGGCGCGGCTGGCTCTGCTCGAGGAGCTCGCCGATCAGGGCGTCTCCCTCGAGGAGCTGAGACGGGCGGTCGAGGAGAACAGGCTCGTGCTCCTGCCGGTCGAGCGGGTCTTCGAGGAGGGCCAGGAGCAGTACACCGCGGCCGAGATCGCCGCGGGCGCCGGGTTGGACCCGGAGTTCCTCGCCCGGCTCCTGCAGGCCCTCGGCGCTCCGATCCCCGGCGAGAACGACCGGGTCTACGGAGAGGCGGACCTCGAGGCCGCCAAGCGCGCAAAGCTCTTCCTGGACTCCGGGCTGCCGCCCGAGGGCGTGCTCGAGACCTCGCGGCTCATCGGTATCTCGATGGCGAACCTCGCCGACGCCAACGTCGACCTGGTGGGCGAGGTCTTCACGGAGCCGGGAATCGACGAACGCGAGCTGGCGCTTCGCTACGCCGCCGCGGCGAAGACGATGGCGCCTCTGCTCGGCGAGACGCTCCTGCACGCGTACCGGATCCATCTGCGGGAGCGAATCCGACAGGCGGTGATCACCGAGGCCGAGCTCGCCGAGGGCAGGCTCTCGGGGACGGACGAGATGACGATCGCCTTCGCCGACCTGGTGGGCTTCACGCGCCTCGGAGAGTCGCTCGAGATCGAGCAGATCGGAGACCTCACCGGCAGGCTGTTCGAACGCGCCTCCGATGCCGCCCGCCCGCCGGTCCGTCTGGTGAAGATGATCGGCGATGCCGCGATGTTCTCCTCGCCTGAGTCCGCGCCGCTCGTCGATGCCGTCGTGGGGCTGGTCGATTCGGCGGGAACCGACCTGCTCCCGCCACTGCGGGCCGGGATCGCCCGGGGCCGGGTGCTGGGGCGTGGGGGCGACTGGTACGGGCGACCCGTCAACCTCGCGGACCGGATCACCAACTTCGCGCGGCCGGAGAGCGTCGTGGTCGATCAGTCGGTGAAGGACTCGATCGCGGAGACGAACGGTCGTCCGTTCGAGTTCTCGTTCGCGGGGAGGCGCAGATTCAAGGGCATCGAAGGAGAGGTGGCCGTACATCGCGTGCGGCGGCCGGAGGACGAGGACTAATCCGCCATTAACGCGGGGCCGTAACGCTGTTCGAACCTCCGAGTCTGGGACGGATATGGCCCTGTTGATGCTGTTTGCGCTCGTGGCAGGGGCGGGGACCGCGCTCTCGCCCTGCGTCCTGCCGATCCTGCCCGCCGTGCTCTCGGCCGGCGTCACGGGCGGCAGACGGCGGCCGCTCGGGGTGGTCACCGGGCTGGCGCTGTCATTCACCTTCGCCACGATCGGGCTCGTCTACGTGATCGACGCTCTGGGGCTTCCGAACGGGGTCGCGAGGGATGTCGCGATCGTCGTCCTCTTCGCCTTCGGCTTCTGCCTGCTCGTCCCGCCCATCGGTGATCGGGTCGAGGCCTTCGCGTCGCGCCTGACACCCGGTCCGGCTCGGTTCGGAGGGGACGGCTTCGGATCGGGACTGATCGTCGGGGCGAGCCTCGGCCTCGTCTACGCACCATGCGCGGGGCCGATCCTCGCCGGAGTCATTGTTGTCTCCGCGGCGCAGGACTTCACCGCCGGCCGCTTCGCGGTGGCCCTGTCCTACGCCGTGGGCTCGGCGCTCGTGCTCTACCTGCTGCTGCTCGGGGGACGGCGGTTCGCCCAGCGCCTTGCCCCGGTACGCGGCCGGGTCCAGATGGCGCTCGGGGCCGTGATGGTGCTGGTGGCAGTGGCCATGACGGCAAACCTGGACACTCGCTTCCAGACCGCGATCGCCAGCGACCTGCCCGGCTTCCTGGTCAATCCGACCGAGGGTCTGGAGAAGAGCCCCGTCGTGGCCGCCGACCTCGCAAAGGTGCGGCAGACCGGCAAGCCGATCGTCGACCCCTCGCAGCTCAATCGATCGGTCGATCTCCCGACCTACGGCCAGGCTCCGGACTTCACGGGGACCCAGGACTGGTTCAACACGCCCGGCGGAGAGTCCCTCTCGATGAGCGACCTGCGCGGGAAGGTGGTCCTCATCGACTTCTGGACCTACACCTGCATCAACTGCATCCGGACGCTGCCCTACCTCGAGGCGTGGCAGCAGCGCTACGGGAGAGACGGCTTCACGATCGTCGGCGTTCACTCGCCCGAGTTCCCCTTCGAGAAGGACGCGGGCAACGTCCGGGACGCGATCCGGCAGAACCACCTGACCTATCCCGTCGTCCAGGACAACGATCTCGCCACCTGGGATGCATGGGGCAACCAGTACTGGCCGGCGGACTACCTGGTGGACGCCGACGGCCACGTGCGCAGCGCCCACTTCGGGGAGGGCGGCTACGACGAGACCGAACGCGAGATCCGCACGCTCCTGCATGCGGCGGGCCACTCGAAGCTCGGAGCGGGCGCGCGAGCGTCGGGACAGGCGCCATCAGCCGGCTCGACGACCCCGGAGACCTATCTCGGGGCCCAACGGGCGAGCGGCTGGGTGAACGGACAGATCCACCCCGGAGATCAGGACTTCGGCGCGCCGCCGGGCGGCGTGCCCGTCAACCACCTCGCCTACTCCGGCAACTGGGGGATCACCGATGAGGACGCCAGATCGGGCGCCGGCGCCGGGATCGACCTGGAGTTCAACTCGCGGCGCGTCTTCCTCGTGCTTGGCTCGCCGGGGCAGGCACGTCGGATTCAGGTGCTGCTCGATGGCCGCCCCATCCCTGCCCGGCTCGCGGGTTCGGACGTTCACAACGGGAGCGCCACCATCGAGGCCCAGCGGCTCTACCGGCTCGTCGACCTGCCGGCCGTCGCTCAACATCGCCTCTCACTGCGCTTCGCCCCGGGCATCTCCGGCTATGCGTTCACCTTCGGGTAGTCCGATCCGCCGCACGAATAGGATCCAGGGCGTGGACGAGCAGAAAGCACGCGAACGGCTCGCCGAGGAGCGTGCCCGGATCGAGGGTGAGCTCGCCGGGATCGGGCGCCAGCAGGAAGAGGAGCAGCCAGAGGACCTCGGCGACCAGGGCGATGACCTGGAGCAGTCGGGCAAGGACGAGGCGCTCCGGGAGCAGCTGGAGCGCACGCTCGAGGCCATCGCACGCGCCGAGGAGCGGCTGGACGAGGGCACCTACGGCAAGTCCGTGATCAGCGGGGAGCCGATCCCCGACGAGCGTCTCGAGGCGCTTCCCTGGGCTGACCGGCTGGTCGAGGAAGAGCCCGGCGGGCGCGGCTAGCGCCGCTCCGGCTTCCGCGCCGCGACCAACAGGTTGTAGAAGAGCTGCGGAGGCAGGTGCGGCTCCAGCACCTGGTTGTCGAGCCGCTGCAGCGCCAGGTAACTCCGGAAGGCGAAGCGCCGCCAGACCCACGGCACCTGGTCGGGCTCGGCCGTCGCCTCCAGCGTCCGCACGGTCCAGCCGTGGATCGAGGCGAGGAGCTCCTCCCCCCGCACGTGGACGTCGCCCAGGTCCGCCTCGGCGCAGAAGCGCTCCAGGTCGCCGGGGGAGAAGGCGTGAACGTCCACCTCAGCCTCGAGCGAATGCCCGTTGGCCTCGGCGTCGGGGTAGTGGTGCCGTTGGGACGCCCCCATCACCCGCCGCCAGATCGGGGCGGCCAGGAGAGCCGTCCGTTTGGGGATCGCGGCCAGGACGTCCCCGTACCGGGAGGGCTCGCCGCAGAAGGTGACCGACCCTCCCGGCCGCAGCACCCGCGCGAACTCGGAAAAGGCACCGTCGAGGTCCGGGATGTGATGGAGCACGGCGTGGCCGAAGACGAGGTCGAAGCTCTCGTCCGGGAAGGGGAGCGTCTCCGCCTCGGCTGCTGCGGTCCGCACCTCGAGCCCGATCTCAGAGGCGTTCCGAGCGAGAGTGGCGAGCATCCCCGGCGAGATGTCCGTGGCTGTCGCCCGCTCGATCACGCCGGCCTGCAGCAGATTGAGCGAGAAGTAGCCGGTCCCGGCGCCGATCTCGAGGGCGTCGCCGAACGCCTCATCGGGCAGCCGCCCGAGCGCTTTGCGGAGCTTGCTGGTCACCTGTGCCTGTCCGACCTCGCCGAAGTCGATCCCCCATTTCGAGTCGTAGGAGGCGGCGGCCACGTCGTGATAGCGCTCGTTGACCTCCTTGATCCTGTCGGGGCTCGCGGACACGGGCGCGGATCTTACGCAGGGGCCTCCCCCCTGAGCGCTCTATAGGGTGGCGGCCATGAGCACCGGCGCAGCGATTGCCGTCGGTGGGGGAGTCGGCCTCGTGGTCGGGATCTTGGTGAGCGTCGCCACGGACCTGCCGCTCGCCCCCGAAGCCGGGTTGGTTGTCGGCCTCCTCGGGGGGTGGCTGCTCTCGTCGCGAGGCTGAGGGTCCGCTACCTGTCGTAGGTCTTGATCGCCCGCAGCGAGAGGCCGATCAGCACCACACCCATGACGACGATCACTCCGATGCAGACGAGGATCTTGTCGATGACCCAGCCGTCGATGATCAGCGAGCGGATGCCGACGATCACGTAGCTGACCGGGTTGATCCGCGCCAGGGTCTCCATCAGGGGCGAGAGCCGGTCGAAGGGGACGAAGTTGGGCGTCAGGAAGAGGAGCGGGAAGAAGAGAAGGAAGCTGGTGTTGGTCGCCTGGACGTTGCGGGTGTGGAGGGCGACGAGGATGCCGAAGCCGGCGTAGGCCACGCCGAAGGAGGCGGCGAGCAGGACGACGAGAATCGCCCCGGCCGGGCCCGCCTCGACGTGCATGCCGAAGATGACGATGCCCACGAGCAGCACGACCACCGAGGCGGCCAGTCCGCGGACGAGATCGGCGGCGAGCCTGCCCAGGATCAGGGAGGTCCGCCTGATGGGGGCGACCAGGAGTTTGTCGAAGTAGCCACTGTCGATCTCGGTGACCAGCGCCAGTCCGGTCGTTGCGGTCGCCACCGCGAACATCAGCGAGACCGGCATCTGGAAGGCGACGTAGCTCTGGCCGTGGAGGAACGGGGTGCTGTCGGCGGGAAACGTCTTCTGGACCTGGCCGATGTTGACCGCGAGGAAGAAGAGCGGGATGAACAGCGTCGGGATGGTGGCCTCGGGGTAGCGCAGGACCTCCCGAATCGAGCGACGGCCGAGCAGCAGAACCTCGGTCACGGCGCCACCGCCCTGGCGGCCGCCTCGTCCTCCTCAGCGGCTTCGTCGGCGTGCTCCGGCTCCTGCTCCGCGCCCTCCAATCGGCGGCCGGTCGCCTCAAGGAAGACGTCGTCCAGCGAGGGGCGGGAGACCGAGATCGCGCCGACCTCGACACTGGCGGCGTCCAGGCGGCGGACGATCTCCGCGATCGAGGAGGCGCCGTCCTCGACGAAGAGCGCGAGAGCATTCTCCTCGCTGATCACCCGGTCGAGTCCGGGCAGCTCGCCGATGACATCCCGGGTCCGCTCCGGGTCTGCCCCGTGGAGCTGGACCGTCACCACGTCCATGCCGATCGCGGCCTTCAGGTCCTCGGGCGTTCCCTGGGCGACGAGCTCGCCGTGGTCGATGATTGCAAGGCGCTGGCAGAGCTCGTCTGCCTCCTCGAGGTACTGGGTCGTGAGGAAGATCGTCGTCCCGTCATCGTTGATGCGGCGGACCTCCTCCCACACGGTCAGGCGAGAGGCGGGATCGAGGCCCGTGGTCGGCTCGTCCAGGAAGAGGACCCGCGGGCGGTGGACCAGGGCGCTCGCCAGGTCGAGCCGGCGCTTCATCCCTCCCGAGTAGGTCTTCGTGCGCCGATCCGCTGCCTCGGTCAGCCCGACCAGCTCGAGCAGCTCCCCGGCCCGCTCGCGGCCGGCGGCCCCGGTGATGCCGTAGAGACCGCACTGCAGCTCGAGCAGCTCCCTGCCGGTCTGCACCGGGTCGAGGCCGATCTCCTGGAGCGCGACGCCGATGTTGCGTCGAACGGCATCACCCTGGTCCACCACGTCGTGGCCAGCGACCGAGGCGCTCCCCGCGGATGGGGGAAGCAGGGTGCAGAACATCCTCACGGTCGTGGACTTGCCGGCTCCGTTCGGGCCGAGGAAGCCAAAGATCTCGCCTGTCGCCACGCTCAAGTCGACGGCGCGCACGGCATCGATGCCGCCCTTGAAGGTACGGCTCAGCTCGCGCGCCTCGATCGCAGGGGCTCCTCTGTGGTTTTCCATCGACCCTCGGTTTCGTCCTCGGGATTCCCCGTCTTAGACCAGCGGGCGCGATCGAACTCATCGATTTGCGCCTCAACTCGCACTCTATGTACAGCTTTCCTGCCTGTCGCCAGACGGTGAATCGCTCTCTGCCCCTAACGTCACGGCCGTGAGCGAGTCCGACCGCACCTATCTCCAGGAGAACCAGCCCGAGGGCGTACCGCCCCTCGAGCTGACCGGCGAGCGGACCCTCCCGGACGTGCCGGAGGAGAACTATTGGTACCGGCGTCACGTCGCCGTCTACGAGTGGATCGCCGAGCGTTGCTCCGGCGTACGGGTGGCCGATCTCGCCTGCGGAGAGGGATACGGCTCCGATCTCCTGGCCGAGCGGGCGTCCCAGGTGATCGGTGTCGACGCGAACCCGGAAGCTCACGAGCACGCCCGTACTCGCTACAGACGGCCGAACCTGAGCTTTCGTCGCGAGCTGGTCGAGGATTTCGACGAGTCCGTCGATGCCGTGGTCTTTCTGCAGACCATCGAGCACATCCACCAGCCCGACCGCCTCCTGGCGCGGATAGCGGAAATCGCACCGGTCGCCTACGTCTCGACTCCGAACCGCCTCACCCTGGCTCCCCCAGGGGCCGAGAAGTCCGACAACCCTTGGCATCTGCGCGAGTACGACCAGGGGGAATACCGCGCGCTTCTCGAGCCGCATTTCGACCGCGTCGAGATCCTGGGCCTCCACCACGCCCGCAAGCTCCGCGCGCACGAGCTCGCAATCCGCCTGGGCTGGGACCGGGTGCACCCGGCGCTGCGCCTGACCAGGCCCTTCTACGGGCGCTTCATCCCCGCGATCAGTGCCAGCGACTTCCGGCTGCGCGCCGGCGATCTCGACGAGGCCCTCGACTTCGTCGCGATCTGCCGCCGGTAACCATGGCGAACAGGACCAGTGGGGATCTGGCGATCGTTCTCCACTCCCATATGCCGTACGTGGAGGGGTTCGGCACCTACCCGTTCGGCGAGGAGTGGCTCTTCGACGCATTCGCGCGTTCGCACCTCCCGGTGCTGGACGTCGCCGAGCGGCTGACGATGACCGTTACGCCGGTGCTCGCCGACCAGCTCGAGGCGGAGGGGGTGGGGGAGAGGATGCTGACCTTTCTCCGGCGCCACCGGGTGGACGCGGCGGACCGAGATGTAGCGGATGGGGGCGCCGCCACACGGCCGGCGGCGAGGGCGGAAGCCGATCACTACACCGGCGCGACGAAGCGCCTCGCCCGTCTCGACGGCAAGCCGCTGCGCGCCTTCCAGGAGGCACACCGGGGAGGCCGGATCGCGCTGATGCCGTCGGCTGCGACGCACGCGGTGCTCCCCAAGCTCGCCAGCCTGGCCGGGCGCCGCCTCCAGGTCGACGCGGGAATCCGCTCTCACGAGCGGCGCTTCGGCGAGGCGGAGGGCTTCTGGCTGCCGGAGTGCGCCTACGTCGGCGGCCTCGAAGCGGTGCTCGCCGAGCGCGGCGTCGCCTACACCTGCCTCGACCAGAGCTCGCATGAGCGCGGCACCGCGGCGCTGCGACCCATCAGGCTTCCCGAAGGCACCGTCGCGTTCACGATCGACTGGCCGACCGTGCGGCTCGTCTGGTCGGACGGCGGCTACCCGTCGGATGGCTCCTACCTCGAGTACCACCGGCTCTCCCGGAACGGCACGCGCCTCTGGTCGATCTCCGGCGCGCCCTACGACCCCGCCGCCGCGGCGAAGCTGGCGGCCGAGCACGCCGCCTCCTTCCTCGCGGCGGTGCGCGACCGCCTCGAGCGCCACCGCACGGAGACCGGCCGGCGAGGGCTCTGTGTGTTCGCGATCGACACCGAGTTGCTCGGCCACTGGTGGGCCGAGGGGCCCATCTGGCTCCGCGAGGTGATCCAGGGTGCGGAGCTCGACGGCGTCCGGATGCTCACCCTGCCGCAGGCCCTGCGTCAGCACGAGCCGGAGGAGCGGCCTGCGCGCGAGGCGAGCTGGGGAGAGGGGAAGAGCCTCGAGACCTGGGATTCGCCCTCAGTCTCCGACCTGGTCTGGGCCACCCGCCGCAGCGAGCTGCGACTGCTGAGGGCGCTGATGAGAAATCGCCTCGACCCGGGTGCCGCGGGCCGTGCGGCCCGCGAGCTGCTCGCCCTCCAGTCGAGCGACTGGGCCTTCATGGACCACCGCGGTCAGGCGGGTGACTACCCGTACACACGCGCCACCGCCCACGCTGAGGCCCTGCTGGAGGCCATAGACTCACCCGAGCCGGTCGATCCTCGCGTGCGCAATCTCGCCCCGGACCTGAGTCTGGCGCCGCTACTCGAGCCCTAGTGCCCCTGATGACAAGAGCCCTAGT
>DASTAI010000001.1:0-9594 GCA_035712865.1 Solirubrobacterales bacterium | reverse complement strand
TCCGAATCGGGTTCTCGCAGCTTCCTCGCTTCAGTCGTCTGGCGACGCACCACCGCTACAGACAGGCCACAAACGGCTGCTCCGACCAAGACGAGAACGATCAGCACCAGCACGGTGGCGATCTTAAAGGCGTCGGGCGGGGTCGGTTACGCGATGTCGCTGATTCGCCGGCGGTCTTCCCCTCGACCCGACCGCGTGGAAGCCCCGTGAAGGCTACAACAGGCTTACTTCTGTATCGGTCAGTGAGACACTTTAGGAAGGACGCCTTGGAGCCTGTGGTGGTTTCGGCCCTTCACGTCGCGGATCAGCTCGGACAACTCGCGTCGAGCCCCTCGCATCCAACGGGCCTGATCCATCGTCTCCATCGCTTCTTCCGTGCCCTCCGACCCGGAGTCGATCTGCTCGGCCAGGTCGGCCAGCCGATCCATTGCGACGCCCAGCACGTCGGCCACGTCCTCAAGGGCCTGGTGCATTTCCTGCTTGCTCATTGTCCTCCTCGGGACATGGCCCGGTTGCTCCGGGCAGTTCAAGTCTTTGGGCAAGGTCGCGGAGTTGGTCCCCGCGTGGCCGTAGAGGGCTCTCTCGTGGCTCCTCGCGGCTCCGCGTGACAGCCACGGGCCTTCGCTTGTGATCCCCCCTCCCCCGGAGCCGCGCGTTCTGCGGGCTCTCAGCGCGTCGGCGCAGTACGCCGAATTAGAGGGGCAGTGTAGCGGTGGAACACCGTGACCTTCGCGGGTCGTATCCCTTGGAATTCCGCTCCACGGTATTCCTAGCGGTATTCACTACCCCATCGGGTCCCGGATTCCCCATCCCCATGCGGTTTCAGGCCGCAAAAGGAACGGTTCACATAACGATGTTCGCTTCCCAGGCCCCACTCCCTGCGTTCGACCCTTTCGCGATCCCCCATTGGCGCTTAGTTCCGGCTATTTCGGAAGAAAGCGCATGAAGCCTACGTCCCGATCGACTGCTGGTAGAGCGTGAAGCCGATGCCCGCGGAGACCGCGGCGACGATCCAGAAGCGGAGCATGATCTTCGTCTCCGACCAGGCGAGCAGCTCGAAGTGGTGATGGACCGGGGCCATCAGCAGGACGCGCCGGCGGAAGGCCTTGAACGAGGCGACCTGGAGCGCGACGGAGAGTGCCTCGATGACGAAGATCCCGCCGGTGATGAGCAGAAGGATCTCGGTCTGCGTCATCACCGCCAACGCGCCGATCGCTCCCCCCAGCCCGAGTGAGCCCGTGTCTCCCATGAAGATCGAGGCCGGGAAGGCATTGAACCAGAGGAACCCGATGCAGCCACCGACGAGAGTGGCCGAGAGCAGCGAGAGATCGTGTTCGCCCGAGGTGATGAACGTGATCGCCGTGTAGGCGAGCAGAACGATCGCGCAGCAGCCGGCCGCCAGGCCATCCAACCCGTCGGTGAGGTTCACCGCGTTGCTCGAGCCGGCGATCACGAGGAAGATCACGACCGGGTAGAGCCAGTCGGGAATGTCGAGCGAGGCGTCGGAGATGCGCAGCTCGAGGCTCGACTCGAGCCCGACCGAGTGCCTGGCCACGTACCAGAGCCCGGCCGCCAGGGCGGCCTGAAAGACGAGCTTGTAGCGCGCCGAGAGCCCGAGTGAGCGGCGCCGGGTGATCTTCAGGAAGTCATCGGCGAAGCCGATCGCGGCGCAGCCGATGGCGACGCCGAACACAGCCAGGCTGGAGGTGGATCGGTCCGAGAGCACCAGGTAGGGAATCGAGATCGCCGTGAAGATGATCAGGCCGCCCATCGTCGGGGTGCCCGCCTTCTCGTGATGCTCCTCGGGACCCTCTTCGCGAATCTGCTGGCCAAATTCGCGCAGCCGCAGATACTCGATGAATTTGGGGCCCAGGAAGATGCAGATCAGCATCGCCGCCATCCCCGAGATCAGGATTTCGCCGAGCATCTAGCTCCTCACAGGCCGAGCTTCTCTGCCACCCGCTCGAGACCCACGGCGCGCGAGCCCTTGACGAGGACGGCGTCCCCGGGCCCGAGCTCCGCGGCGAGTGCGTCGGCGGCGGCCTCGGCATCCGCAACCTGCTGATCAGGCTCGTAGAACGAGGCCTGCTCGCCCACTCCGATGATCAGCTCCACCCCGCGTTCCCGCGCGTACTCGCCGATCTCACGGTGGAAGGCGGCGGCGTCGGAGCCCAGCTCGCGCATCTCTCCGAGCACGGCTAGGCGCCTGCCTCCCGCATCGACCGAGGCGAGATGGTCCAGCGCCGCCCGCATCGAGATGGGGTTGGCGTTATAGGAGTCGTTGATCAGGATGGCGTCCTCCGGGAGCTCCACCAGCTCCCCACGCAGCCGCGAGAAGACTATCCCGGGCGCCAGACCCGCCATCTCGTCCAGCGGAAAGCCGAGCGCGACCCCGGCGGCGATCGCGGCGAGCGCGTTGACGAGGTTGTGCGCCTCGGCGAAGGGCAGCCTGAAGCGCTGCGCCCCCGCCGGGGTTCGGACGAGCGCCTCCGTCTCCCCCGCCTCCACCGTCGCCTCGACCGCCTCGACGTCGCCGCCCGACCCGAAGCTGAGCAGCTTCGGCGCACGCGCCAGGTGCCGCTCCAGAGGCCCCGGGTCGGCCGGCACGACCGCGGTCCCGTCGCGTCGCAGCCCGTCGATGATCTCGGCCTTGGTCGCCGCGACCGCCTCGACCGAGCCGAGGAGCTCGACGTGGACCGGGCCGACGTTGGTGATCACGGCGACGTCCGGCTCGGCTATCGCACAGAGCTCCGCGATCTGGCCGGGCCCGCGCATCCCCATCTCCAGGATGAGGACGTCCGTTTCCTCCGGCGCGGACAGCATGGCGAGGGGCATGCCGATCTCGGTGTTGAAGTTCTCCGGACTGGCGTGGACCCGGCCGGGGAGGAGCGTCCGGCAGATGTCCTTCACCGAGGTCTTGCCCGTGGAGCCCGTGATCCCGACGACCCGGGCCCCGAGCCGCTCTCGCCACGCCCGCGCCAGCGACTGAAGCGAGGCGAGGGGATCCGCCGCCCCCAGCACCCAGCCTCCTTCCCGGCCCGTCGCTCCGACATCGCGCTGCATGGCGAGCTCGCGGCCCCACTGCGTCGAAACCAGGATTCCCCAGGCCCCTCGTCGCAACGCCTCGACCCCGAACTCGCCGCCGTCGAAGCGCTCGCCGGGAAGGCCGACGAAGAGATCGCCCTCTCGCACCTCGCGCGAGTCGATCACCGCGCGCGCCGGCCCGCCGCCGCCGCCGGCAGCAAGCACCTCCGCCCCCGCCGCGGAGGCGAGCCGTTCACCGTCGAGAGCCCTCAACCCGCGGCGCTCGTCTTCAGCTTCCTGAGCTCATCCCTGGCAACGTCGCGGTCATCGAACGGGATCTTCCGCCCGTTCTCGAACTCCTGCCCCTGCTCGTGCCCCTTGCCGGCGATCACGACCATGTCGCCGTCGCCGGCGCGGGCGAGCGCCAGGGCGATCGCCGCGCGCCGGTCCTGCTCCACCGCGACCTCGGCCGACAGGCCCTCCTCGATCCCGGCCTCGATCTGCTCGATGATCGCCGCGGGGTCCTCGGAGCGTGGGTTGTCCGAGGTCACCACGGCGATGTCGGAGAGCTCGGCGCCTGCCCTGCCCATCAGCGGCCGCTTGTCCCGGTCGCGGTCCCCGCCGGCGCCGAAGACGGCGATCAGCCTGCCGTTCGTCACCCGCCTCGCCGCCCTGAGCACGTTCTCGAGCGAATCCGGGGTGTGCGCGTAGTCGACCACGACCGCGAACGGCTGGCCCTCGTCGATCGACTCGAAGCGCCCCGGCACCTGCTCGGCCGAGGCGAGAGCGGCGGCCGCCTGCCGCAGGTCGAGCCCGAGAGCGCTGGCGACCCCGAGCGCGGCGAGGGCGTTGGCGACGTTGAAGTCGCCGGGGAGCGGGATCCGGACCTCGATCTCGCCGTCGGGTGTGACGCAGGTGAAACGGGACCCGGACGCATCGAAGCTGACGTCGCGGGCGCTGAGATCGGCGTCGCCGCTCGCGGCGGAGTAGGTGACGCAGTCGCCTCCCCTGCCGCGGTCGAGGTCCTCCGCGAGGCGGAGCCCGTAGGGATCGTCCGCGTTGAGCACGGAGATACCGCCCTCCAGCTCGACGATCGGGGCCCCGCCCTCGCTGAAGAACAGCAGCCGCTTGGCCTCGAAGTAGTCCTCCATGTCGGCATGGAAGTCGAGATGGTCCTGGCTCAGGTTGGTGAACACCTTGGCCGCGAAGTGGATCGCATCCGCCCGGTGGAGGACGAGCGCGTGCGAGGAGACCTCCATCACGCAGTACTCGTCGCCCGCCTCCAGCATGCGGTCGAAGGTGCGCTGAAGGTCGATCGCTTCCGGGGTGGTCCGCACCACCTCCTCCACCCTCCCGCCGACCACCTGCTGGACGGTCCCGAGCAGGCCGCAGCGGTGGCCCGATGACTCGAGCAGGTGCCGGATCAGGAAGGCGGTGGTCGTCTTCCCGTTGGTGCCGGTGATGCCGATCACCCCGAGCTCGGAGGTCGGGTCCCCGTTGAAGGCGGCCGCGATGGGCGCCATCGCCGCGCGCGCGTCCTCGACCCGCGCCTGCGGGACGTCGAGCTCGAGCGGCCGCTCCACGACGAGCGCCGAGGCACCGGCCTCCACCGCCGCGGGGGCGAAATCGTGGCCGTCGGTGCGCTCGCCCGGGAAGCTGAAGAACAGCGTCCCGGGACCGGCGCGGCGGCTGTCGTAGGCGAGGTCGCGGATCTCCACGGACCCGTCGCCGGACAGCTCGGCTGCCACGCCGGAGGCTCTGAGCAGCTCTCCCAGCTCCATGCGGGGCGATTCTAGGAGCGGGACAGCTGCTCCTTTCGGCCGACGCGCCCCTAGTGGGGCGAGATGCCCAGGTAGGGCAGCGCGAAGGCGGCGATCTGGCCGAAGACCGGGGCGGCGACGGCGCCGCCGACGTGCACGTCCTGGGGCTCGTCGACGACCACCGCCACGAGCAGCTTCGGATGCTGCGCGGGAGCGAAGCCGACGAAGGAGGCGACGTACTTGGTGTCGGAGTAGGTCCCGTTCTCGACCTTCTGCGCCGTTCCAGTCTTCCCCGCCAGCACGTAGCCGGGCACGCTCACGGCGGATGCGGTGCCGCCCGGCTCGAGCACGCCCTCGAGCATGCGGCGGAGCTGCGAGGCGACCCGCGTGCTGATCACCCGGTGCGGGTCGGTGTTCTCATCCACCGGCTGCCCCCCGATCGACTTGATCAGCGTCGGCTTGCGCAGGATGCCGCCGTTGGCAATCGCCGCGTAGGCGGTCGCGATCTGCATCGGCGTCACGGCCAGGCCCTGGCCGATCGGCAGGTTCCCCATCGTCGAGCCCGAGTAGTCCTTCAGCTCGGGGACGATGCCGCGCTCCTCGCCGGGGTAGTCGAGGCCGGAGGGGCGACCGAAGCCGAAGCGGTTGATCCACTGCGAGAAGCGGCTGGCCCCCTCCTTCATCCCGATGGTGACCGCGCCGACGTTGGAGGACTGGGCGAGGATCTGGGCCGTCGTCAGCGTCTCGGCGCCGCGCGGATGTGACTCGCCGATCACCCGGTCGTAGACGCGGATCGTGGGCGGCAGGTAGAAGCTCGAGTGCGGCGTCACCACGTGGTCGGAAAGAGCGGAGGCGACGGTGAACGCCTTGAAGGTCGAGCCCGGCTCGTAGGTGAAGCCGGTCGCGCGGTTCTCGAGCTCGTCGGGAGTGGCGTCGGCCAGGTCGGCGGGGTCGAAGCCCGGCCAGTTGGCCATCGCCAGCACCTCGCCCGTGTTCGGGTTCATGACGATCGCGGTCGCGCCCTTGGCGCCGTACTGCTCGGCCGCCGCCGTCAGCGCCTCCTCCGTCTTGCCCTGGATGGCGGCGTCGAGGGTCGTCTGGATGTCCTCGCCCACACTCGCGGGCGTCACCGTCTCCATCCGCAGCGGCCGGCCCAGCGCGTCGTGGACCACGTCCTGTTCCCCGTTCCCCCCGCCCAGGACGGCGTTCTCGGAGTGCTCGAGCCCCGTCAGGCCCTGGTTGTCGGTCCCGACGGCGCCGATCACCTGGGAGGCCATCTCGCCCTGCGGGTAGAGACGCCGGCTGGTGGGAACGGTCGTGACGCCGGCGATATCGAGCTTCTCGATCCTGGTCGCGGTCCCGCTGGAGACCTTGCGCGCCAGATACTCGAAGCCCGAGTTGCGGTCGCCGAGCTTTGAGACCAGGTCCGTGGTCGGCACCTGCAGCAGGTGGTGGAGCCGCAGCGCGGTCTGCCCGACGTCCTTCACCTGGTACGGCGTGGCGATCACGTCGGCGGCGTCCTCGGAGGCCGCCAGGACCTTGCCGTTCCGGTCGAGGACCTGCCCGCGCTGCCCGGGGACGGTCACCTGCGTGACCTGCTGGCTGTGGGCCTCCGCCCGGAGGGCGCTGCCGCGAACGCCCTGGAGCCAGAACGAACGGGCGACCGCGAACGAGAAGATCAGCAGGAACGCGCAGAAGAGCAGCCCGAGCCGGCGGTCGATCCCGCGCATGCGCTCAGGGCCCTAGAGCCCCACTCCTCCGGTCGTGCTCGACGTCGACCCGGTCGAGGTGCCGCTGCCGGCGGTGCCGTCGCCCTCGCCGCTCGGTGCCGGTGCCGTGCTCTGCGGCGCCGGGGTGGTGGGCGTCGTCTGGGTCGGCGCGTCCTCGGTCGTCGTCGTCGGCGTCGTGGTCGTCGTCGTCGTCGTCGTCGCGCTCGAAGTCGGAATCGGCGCGTACGAGGTTCCCGGCGCCGGGTAGCTGGAGGGCTGGCTCGGGGCCAGCAGGAAGCCGTCGGTGGCCAGCAGATGAGCGACACGGCCGGCGTTTGCGTCGTTCGCGCTCAGGAACGTGATCGCCTTCGGGTCGGGATTCGCAAGCCCGAGCCGTGCCGCCTCCTCCTCGACCTTGTACGCGGCGAGCTTCTCCTCGATCTGGGCCTTCATGGAGGAGACCTCTGTCTTCAGCTCGTCGATCTCCAGAGAGGTCTGGCCGGAACCGGCCGTGAGGCTGAGGCTGAGCACGTTGAGGGCCACGATCCCGCCGAGGAGGGCACAGAGCACCGCGATCCAGCCGCGGCCGCGGGTGAGCCGGTGGATGAGGCCGGACTCGGAGAGGTCGCGCACCGCTCCCGCGCTGCGCATCGCGGCCTGCGGGAAGAGCGCGGCGCCGGCGAGCGCGGGCCGCACCAGGCGACCCGCCGGGGCCTGCCTGGCGGCCGACCGCGATGCGCTCGAGCGGGGCCTCCGCTTCGCGGGCGCGGGCTTCCGGCGCGGCTTGCGCCGTGGCGCCGGTCGAGCCGCCGGAGCGGAGCGTGCGGTTGCCGCCTCCATCAGTCCTGCGCCTCCCTGATCTTGAGCGCCGCCCGCAGATGGGCGGAGCCGGCGCGCGGGTTCCGCTCGAGCTCCTCGGTTCCCGGCGAGACGGCGCGCTTGGTGATCAGCTCGGCCTCGGGCTCGCGGCCGCAGACGCAGACCGGCAGCTCCGGCGGACAGACGCAGCCGCGCGCGCGGTCGGCGAGGAAGCGCTTGACGCGCCGGTCCTCCAGCGAGTGGAAGGAGATCGCCCCGAGGCGCCCGCCCACCTGGAGGATGCCCCAGCCGAGCGGCAGGGCGCGGTCGAGCGAATCGAGCTCGCCGTTGACGGCGATGCGGATCGCCTGGAAGGTCCTCTTGGCCGGGTGCCCGCGCCCGAAGCGCTCCGACGGCGGGATCGCCGCCTTGATCGCGGCGACGAGTTCCGCGGTCGTCTCGATCGGGCGCCGCCTGACGATCTCGCGGGCGATCGAGCCGGCGCGGCGCTCCTCACCCAGCTGGCGGATCGTCAGCGCGAGGCGGTCCTGCGGCCACTCGTTGACGACGGTCGCAGCCGAGAGGCTCTGGGTGGGGTCCATGCGCATGTCGAGCGGGGCGTCGTATGAGTAGGAGAAGCCGCGCTCCCAGGCGTCGACCTGCATCGAGGACATGCCGAGGTCGAAGACCAGCCCGTCCGGCCGCACGCCCTCGCCACGCAGCCCTTCGAGGGCGGCGACGAAGTCGGCGCGCAGGAAGCGAGCCGCACTCGGTACGTCCGCGGCGAACTGCCGCCAGCGCTCCTCGGCGGCGGGATCGCGGTCCACGGCGATCAACTCGCCCTCGGCGCCGAGCCGCTCGGCGATCAGGCGGGCGTGGCCGCCGCCGCCGAAGGTGCAGTCGACGAAGGTCTCCCCGGGGCGGGGATCGAGGAGATCGATCAGCTCCTCGGCGAGAACGGGTTCGTGATCCTGGGGCACATAGGAAAGATTCGCGGAACCGGCCCGTGATCCCACCACGCGATGTGTCGCCGTCCCCATCTCAGCCTCCTCGCTCGTCCTCGGAGAGGTTCTCCGCCACATCGGAGACCTCCTCCGCCATCTCCTTCTCGTAGGTCGCCCAGCGTTCTGCGTTCCAGATCTCGAACCAGTCATCGGAGCCGACGATCACGCAGGGGCCCTCCCCCAGGCCCGCGTGCTCGATCAGCTTCTTGGGGAGCCGGATGCGGCCGGCCGAGTCCAGGCTGTCGTCGAAGGCGCCGCCGTGGAAGTGGCGCCTCATCATGCGGCCCTGGCGGCCGAGCGGATTCGTCTTGCCGAGGAATTGCTGCGTGAAGCGCTCGTAGCCGGCGGGCGCGAACACCCACACGGAGGGTTCGAGTCCCTTGGCGAGAACGACTCCGTCAGCCAGCGCCGCGCGGAACCTCGAGGGGACCGTGAGGCGGTCCTTCGCATCGAGGTTGTGCTCGTACTGACCGAGAAACGACAAGGTGGGCTTCCTCTCCGGAGCGAGTCGGTTCGGAGCGGGCCGGGGTGGTGAGGTGGGAGGAGCCTCATCACCCCGGCCCTATGACCAACTCTCGGTCGCCACGCTAACCCACTCTGTCCCACTTTGCAACACATCGTGGCCGACGGAATTTGACTCGATCCGTCGGACGGAATTGCTACCTCGCTCCCGAACGGCCTGAAAACCGCATTCCCATGCGGGTTTGCGGCTTCGGTGCCTGGCTCGGATCTGGCCGCCCAGCGGCCCCTTCCTGCAAGTCCGATTGCATCGAGCAGGATCGGGCACGAACCTTCCATGCCCTTCCTCGCCCTGGTCCTCAACCTGACCAGCTTCGGCCTCGCCGTCCTGGCGCTGCTCACCCTGCTGATCGCCGCCACCCTCCTGCACCGCCCACCAACGAGGCCCTGCCACCGCTGCGGGCGGCGCGTCCGCCTCGACCGTCGGGTCTGCCGGCGCTGCGGCTACGAATTCGAGCCGATCCGCTTCAGCAGCTAGGCGCGCCGGATCTCACATGCGAGCGGGCACGGGCGTTTCAGATCGGTGCCCAGATCCGGAAGGAGACCGAGATGAACTTCGAGCAGCGCTACCGAGTGATGGAGAGACGGGACGAGAGCCACGCGGGCGAGTTCTTCGCCGCGGTGACGTCGACCGGCATCTACTGCCAGCCGGGCTGCCCGGCCCGCACGCCGAAGCGCGAGAACGTGCGCTTCTACCCCACCGCCGTGGCGGCCAAGAGCGACGGCTTCAGGGCCTGCCTGCGCTGCCGCCCGGATGACCACGCTTAGAAACCGGACATG